>JBLFXD010000171.1:0-10082 GCA_047611045.1 Planctomycetaceae bacterium
CGGTTGCCCCCAGTGCCGACATGAGCACTAGCGATGGCTCGGACGCTTACGGCGGTTACTACGGCATGGGCGAGATCACGTTTCTCGACGAGGCGTCCAGCAACGCTTCTCTGGATGCTGGCCTGACGTCAATTTCGTTTGTGGCCTCGACGGGTGAAGAACAAAAGATCGGAGACCTCGCGCCGGGAAAAACGATCGTCGTCGTCGTTACGCGAGGAAACACGGTCCCAATCTGCCCGTACTGCTCAACTCAAACCGCGCGGCTGATCAAAAACTATGACGCCTTCAAAGAACTCGGCGCGGAAGTCGCGGTCGTCTACCCGATCGAAACCGGCGACGACAGCTCGCGCCTGACGAACTTTCTGGAAGATGTCAAAACCAAACTCGACGACGCCAGCAACCCGGTGCCATTCCCCGTCCTGCTGGATGTTGAGCTGAAGGGTGTCGACCAGTTGGGCATTCGAAAAGACCTTTCGAAACCGGCGACGTACATCGTCGATTCAGCCGGCAACGTCCAATACGCCTACGTGGGCGAGCACATCGGCGACCGCCCGAGCGTCCCGGCTTTGCTGGCTGAAGTTGGGAAACTGAAACCCTCTGACGATGGCGGTGAAACTCCTGCTTCCGATGAAAAGCCAGTCGTCGATCCGGAACCCGCGACGACTTCGACCGAGGAACCGGCAGCCGAATGACGTCTGAAGCTGAGAATCCATCGGCGGACGACTTCTTCAGCCTGGCCGAACGTCTGGAATACGCGACGTCGGAATCGCTCGCACCGTTAGCCGAAGAGTGCCGGCAGAGTTCCGTCGCGCCCGAGACGCTGGCCCTGCGCAAAGGTCTGCTCGACGCGATCGAAATCGAGATCATCGGGACGCTGCTAAGCCCGAAGGAAACGATTCCCGGCTACGAAATTCTGAACGTTCTCGGCAAAGGCGGCATGGGCGTCGTCTATGAAGCGAAGCAGCTGACTCTCGGGAGGACCGTCGCCCTCAAGACAGTCCTTGTCAGCCGCATGGGATCCGCATCGGCGCTCAGTCGATTCGAACTGGAAGCGCGCACGGTCGCGCAGCTCCAGCATCCCAACATCGTCGGCGGATACGATTTCGGCCGGAACGATGGCCGCGTCTTCTTTGCAATGGAACTCGTCGAGGGAGAAGAACTCGCCACTCTCGTCAAACGAAAAGGAACGCTGGACGAACGGCTGGCCTGGGGAATCGCTCGCCAAACGGCAGCCGGGCTCGCTCACGCCGCCAATCACGGAGTCGTCCATCGAGACATCAAGCCCGGCAACCTGCTACTGGTCGAACCGCCTGAAGGAATCCCGTTTCCTCCCGACATGCCGCTGGTCAAGATCGCTGACTTCGGGCTGGCCATCCTGACCAACGCCGAGGAGTCCGGAACTCGCCTGACGTCGGACAACACAACCGTCGGCAGCCCTCACTACATGGCGCCCGAACAGTTTCAGCAAAGTGACGTCGATCTTCGAGCCGACATTTACTCGCTCGGAGCAACGCTCTTTCAAATGCTGTCCGGCAAGCCACCGTTCGACGGCTCCAACCTGACTCAGATCATGGCCGGCAAGCTCGCTGGTCGGCTGACTCCGCTGGAAGAAATTCGTCCCGATCTGTCGCCAGGAACCTACGAACTGCTCGATCGTATGATGGCTCAGTCGGTCGACGATCGCCCGGCAAGTTATCCGGAACTGATCGCGCTGATCGACGAGCTTTGCCCCAACCTGTTTGGCGACACGACAACCGCAGCATCATCGGCACCAACGGCCGCCCTGGCAACACCCTCTCGAGCAGCCACGTCAGCAAGCACCGACACGGACGCGACTGGATCGAAAACGGAAGCTGGTTTGCATGTCGATCTGGGCTCGACCGCCGCAAGTTCGAATCGACGGCATCTTCTGGTCGCCAGCTTTGCCGGAATCGTTGCGGCTGCGGGTGGAGCGTGGTGGTTTAATAAGTCTCAAAGGAATGTCGCTCTTCCCGCCAGGCCGTCAAAGATCAAGATGAAAGATCTGGGACCGTCACTTCGACTTTTTAACGGAAGCAACATCGCCGGCTGGCAACAACGCAGCGGCAACTGGATCGTCCCGCCACAGACCGCGACGCTCGAAGGCACCAATGGACTACTCGTGAAACCGCTCTTCAAGAAAGTCGACGGCCAGCCAAAGCCGATCGAACTTTACCGGCTGATCATCTTCGTCGATCGTGCCGAAGCCGAGTCCGCAGAAATCCAATTCGGCTTCGCACCGAACGAGCAACGCGACGGCCCACGATACATTCTTCACTTCGCAGAAGAAGGAATCAGAGTCGGCGAACGAGCGTCCGACCGAGCCGACTTCGAACCTCTGGCCACCAACCCGCCGGCACCAGTCAACGGCGAAGTGGCGGTCATCATCGAACAACAACCCAGCGGCTGGTTCCTCTCAATCAACGAACGCCCGCTCGCCGCCTTGCCACGAAGACCAGGCGGAGAACTCCCCGAAATCCGCCTCGCCACCAAAGGCGGCCCCGCCAGATTCTCCGAAATCACACTGACCGAGCTCGCCGTCGACGGTTAAGTGCGCACGGCACCGGAGAAGCCGAAACGAAAACACCGCAGAGAACCGGTGTGGTCCCTGCGGTGTTTGATCAGCGAATTCGCAAAACGACTTCAGGCAATCAACTACTCGGCAATCAGAATGGGGGTGCTGAGTGAAATCTGCTCGCGGCTGACGATGTCGAGTTGCTGGATGGCCTGTCGGACGGCGGCGACTCGGTTGGGATCGAGGCCCTGCATCAGGGGCAGCACTGACTTCCACAGGCTGTCCTGGGAGACGGAATTTTCCAAGGACAGGGTTTTCGACTTCTTGTTAGAGCCACCGCCCAGGTCGCCCATCAGAAGTTCCGCGAAGTTCTTCGGGCGAGGGAGGACTCGCACTTCGTAGTCGTCGAGTTTGGCTTCGTCGGCGATGAAGCCGATCGCGTCGTGGATGCCGCCGATCTTGTCGACGAGGCCGTGCTCAAGAGCCTGCTGGCCAGTCCAAACTCGTCCGGCGGCGAGGTCGTCGATTGGTTTCTTCAGTCGGTCACCGCGAATTGCCGTCACGTGGCCTTTGAACTGGCCGTAGACTTCTTCCATCCATGCGGTCATGCGAGCTCGTTCGCCTTCAGTGAAAGCCGTTGCCGAACCGAGCATGCCGGCCTTCTTGCCACGGGCGATCGGCGAGAAGTTGATCCCGACACTCTTCCACATGTCGGTCGTCACGAACTTGCCGGAGAGAACTCCGATCGAACCGGTGATTGTGCCGGACTCGGCGAAGATCGTGTCGGCGGCGCAGCTGACGTAGTAGCCACCGCTGGCGGCTGTGTTGCCCATCGAAATGACAATTGGCTTCTTTGCTTTCACTCGGCGAGTCGCGTCGAGAATTATTTCGCTGGCGACGACGGAACCACCGGGCGAGTCGACTCGCAGAACGACGGCTTTGATCGTGTCGTCTGCCGCGGCTGCGTCGAGGGCTTTGCGGATTGGCGTGCTGTAAGCGCCGCCTGCTGCGCCAAACGGCGAAGCAGCCGGAGTTCCGGCGAGGATCGAACCCTCAACATAGATCACGGCGATGCCGTCTTTGGTTGATTTCTTCTTCGATGGCCCGGACAGAATCTGAGCCCACAGCTGCAATGCGGCGAACGGGTTTGACAGGTCGATCTGTTGTTGAGACTTCCGGCCGTACCGCTTGTCGAAGGAAACATCCTGCCCGTGTTTCTCTTTGATCTGTTCGACCAGGTCCTGGCGAAACGTTACGGAGTCGATGATGCCCGCTTCGGTCGCTTCGGTGGCCGAGTAGATTCCGTCGTCGATCCAGGCTTTCACCTTCGCTGGCTTCACGCCTCGACCTGAGGCGAGAGCGTTGACGGTCGAGTCGTACATTCCGTCGAACAGCCACTTCGTCATCCCGGCAGCGGCCGGCGACGCGGATTCAAGCATGAAGGTTTCGGCGGCGCTTTTGTACGCGCCCATCGTGATGAAGTCAGGTTTGATGCGGAGTCGATCCAGCAGACCGCGAAGGTGAACCTGCTCGCCGTAGAGGCCGTGCAGAAAGATGTACCCTTTCGGCGACATGCTGATTTCAGACGCTCCGCTGAAAATCATGACCTGCCGAGTCATCAGCATGTCCGCGTGAACGTAGACCGGTTTGCCAGACTTCTTAATATCGACCAGCAGCTTGTGCAGTTCCTCCGACTGAGCGAGCCCTGGCGCGGAGCCTCCTGCCAGAATGACGACGGCTTTGACGTCGTCGTCGTCGATGGTCTTTCGCATGCGCGTTGTCAGCGCCAGGAAAGAATCCGCCGACTGGCCGGTGAATATCGCGAGTTCTTCATCGCCGGGTTTCTCGGTCACTCCTCCGTCGATACTGAATACGGCAACCGTTCCACTATCTGCAGCCTTTTCATCGGCCGCAGCTACAAAGTTTTGGACGAACAGCAGCGCTGCCATGAATGCAGGGACCGTCCATCGCCAGGTGAGTCGTCTCATGGTTTCTTCCTCTTAAATTCCGTCTGAAGAGTTGAGTGCGGCAGCCGATTTTGGAAGTGTTCGGTGGAGCTTTTCTTAGGGTGTGACAAGCGGAGCGAATTTCAAATCTGGTGTGCCGGCGCGGGCAACTATCGGTATTCGTAGCCGCCAGAATTGCTTTTAGATCTCCGCGCCGGCACACCGCAATTTGCGTTCAGCCCGCTGGTCACACCCTACAATCAAAAATATCTCACAAGCTCTACGCGTTGTTGTAACAGCTCGACTGGCCAGGGAAACGTCAGGTGCCTACCTCGTTGCGACTACTTACCCGCTATGCAACGTGGCGGTTTCTCGAAATCGCTAACGGGGCGAAAGCGACCGGGCTGACGCTGAGCATCAGAACGCCGATCACAAACAGTCGATACAGCGGCGGGGCCGGCACGATGAACCAGCACAGCAGTGACTCGACCACCCAGAAACTCAAGAGAAGCGTTGCGGGTCCCGGTTCGATCATTTTTCTTTTGATGGTGGTCCTGAAGGCCCAGAGCGAGCCGGCGACAATCACGATCGCGGCGATGCTCATTGACACCTCACGGAGCCACGTGATCGTTTCCTTTTCCAGGAAAAAGCTCAGCAGCATCAGGATGATGACGTGGGCCAGCACGCCAACGAGGGCAAAAAGCGGAAGAAATTGATTTCCCGTCCAGTGCAAAACGGCAAGCGTTGCCGTCAGCGTCCAGGCGAGCATTCCTGAGGCCAGCAGAGCCATTGGAAGCATCATCGCGCCGTATGGCCACTCGGAAGTCAGATTGAATCGTTCAATCTGTCTGAAGAAAGAATCAGAGCCGTCTCGAATAATTGCGGCTCCGAGTGCCAGCAGTCCCGGAACGATCGCCAGAACCCAGGCGATCAGAGTGGTTCGCCAGACGTTCGCCATGAGGCCTCGTGCAAGTCTCACATCGGAAACTGGAGACGTTGCCAGGAACATGGTGATGCGTTCGCGACTGGACGGTGGGGCGAGAATGCCAAGAATTGAGCCCGTCAGAAGGCCAACCACACCGGGAATAAGAAACAGGAGTACGACGATACCATCCAGGCCTCTTCGAGAACCGAAACTGCCGAAGAGTAAAATCGCCAGGAGCGTTCCGAATCCAAGTCCTGCGGCCAGTGCGGCGTCGCGTCCGCAATGCCGCCATTGGTTCCAGGCAATCGCAGCCTCAGGCGATTTGTGCTCCCTGACTCCGTCGGGAAAAATAATCGCTCTGATCCAGGTCGTCATGACTTCGGCGCGGTTCTCCAAAGAGTGCCCCACATTGTCGCCGCAACGCTCTCGCTCGATTCCTTTCCAGGTAACAAACCACGAGACCGCAATCACGATCACAAAGACCGTCGCGTCGAGAATCGTCAATGTCGTCCACGCCTGCACTAAGGCCCCAAAGCCGTCCCGGTAGTAGTGGCTGGCGATCCAGTAGATCAAACTGGCCAGCAGCACGCCCCAGACGAAGAGTTTTCGAAAACTGAATCTCTTCAGACTCCAGAACATCGCCAGCAGTATGGAAATTGTCGCTGCGAAAATCGGCTGACAGGGACCAATCAAAGTGCGGTTGTCTCCGAAGATGGCCCGTAAGGTCCAGTAATCAAGAGTTAACACGTACAGCCAGTGAGTCAGGAGCTCCTGCCCAACAACCGCCACGATCGCGGTAACCATCATCCAGCTAGCGATGAATTTGTTGGAAACCGGCAACGCAAACATTCGCTGGCACGCTCCTTTGTAAGCCTCAACCAGTGGCGTTGCCATCAGCATGAAACCCAGCGCGAGGTACACGCTGTGCCACGCCAGCGGCGGGCCGTCGAACTCTTCCATGGGCAACTTAGCCATCCAGAAGAGACCTTCGGTTCCGAGCGGCGCTAGAACCAGCATCGGAATCATCAACGGCACCGTCACCGACATCCGTCGGACAAATTCCCAACTCAGAGCTTTGATTGGACCAGTCATGAGCATGTTCTCACAGGAGAAACTGAAGTGGTTCCGGTAAGCCACTAGCGAGAGCTAGCCGTTCATTCGGGCGACAAAAATTTCGTCCAGTGTCGGAGCCGCTCGTTCGACAATTTCTCCATTGAGCGTCGCCAATTGAGCTTCGACGCTGGCTTGCTCGCCGTTACAGAGAACCGTCCATTCGCGACCTTCGCCCTCGCATCGCAGAACGCCGTCGAGTTTCAATGGTGAATCGAGTGGCTGCTCAAATCGCACGGTCAGTCGATGATGCGAGGTCAGTACGTCGTCCATTGGCGAGGTCAGCAGCATCTTGCCGAGATGCAGCATCGCGACGTGATCGGACACTCGTTGTACTTCGTCGAGCAGGTGCGACGAGAACAGGACCGTTCGGCCTTCGTCGGCGACCGTTCGAATAATCGCCGACAAGATGTCTCGCCGGACAACGGGATCAAGCCCGGACGACGGTTCATCGAGAACCAGTAGTTGAGGTCGGTGGGCGATCGCGGCGATCAATCCGGCTCGAGCACGCTGCCCTCGCGACAGCGTTTTGACTTTCTGATCCAACGAAAGCTCGAACATCTCGCGAAGCTCTTCCGCAAAAGCATCGTCCCAGGATGGGAAGAATGCCCTTGTGTAGCTCATCAATTCGCCGATCTTCATCCAGTCGGGAAGGTCGCGAACTTCGGACAGGTATCCGATCTCGCCGAGGACTGCTTCCGGATCTTCAACCGGGTCTTTACCGAAGACTCGTACTGAGCCCGTCTTCGCTCGAAAGAGGCCGAGCACATGCTTCAACAACGTCGTCTTGCCGGCGCCGTTTTCTCCGACGAGGCCGACAACGCTGCCCTGCGGAACGGAGAGATCCACCTCGTCCAGTGCGATCTTCTTTCCGAACGACCGCGATACGCCTTTGATATCGATGACAGATTCGCTCATGACTTGCCTCCTCGGGTCGTTTCGAGTTTTCGGTTGCGTTGTTCGATCAGCTTCAGAAGGGAATCGACGCTGACGCCCAACTGGCTGGATTCTGCGAGCAACGCATCGATCCGCTCGTGCAGAATGCGGGTCTTCTCTTTTTGCGAAAGCGGCGAGCCGGCGTTCGAAACAAACACGCCCGCGCCGCGTTTCGAAGCGACGACGCCTTCGGATTCGAGCTCGCGGTACGCTCGGGCGACGGTATTCGGATTCACGAGAAGTTGCTCGGCGAGCCGTCGAACTGGCGGTAACTGCTCGCCTTCTTCCAGTCGGCCGGAAGCCACCAGGAATTTCACCTGATTGACCACCTGCTGGTAATAGGGCGTCCCGTCTGCCTCGGTGATGTGGATCTGCATGGCCTGAACCTTTCTGGCTAAATTGTATTAGTACGGTAATACAATTAGAGTTTGTGTCAAGGGGCAATTTGAAAGATTCATGATGCTTGGCAACGAACATCCGTCGAGGTTCCGATGCGGATTTTGGAGCGGAAGGCGATCCCTTTTGAAAAAGCACGGCGGCGGAACTAGGATTCCGCCCGGTCGAGGCTGCCGACACGGCACATCGACCGCCGCCGATCTGAAAGAAGTTTGCCCAAACGCCGGAAGTGAGCCTGTATTCTGCAGGAAGCTTCGCGACACACATCTCAAGGGAATCTGCGATGAGCATTGCTGAGACGGACCTTCAAACTCCCGGTTACGAGCTGCCTTCGCTTGGAAGCGACCCATCCACGACTTCGCAGGGAACGACACCGGGTAGCTTCGCAAAAACGCCGGTCATCGCACCGGGCCGTGAAGGAGCCACAACGTTTGCCTCGCCCGACACTCCGGGAATGCCGCAGCCGTCCGAGAAAACGGCCTGGGACTTCATGCCGGATGACTGGGCGTTGAATGCCGGTTTCGAGTCTGACTATGAGAAAGCCGAAGCGTGGGAACCGCCGCTGGGTTGGGAAGCGATCACCCAGCTGGAGCAGGCTCGGCGAGGAACCATCAGCCCGGAAATGAATCGAGTCGCCGAACGGGAACCACATCTGACTCCCGAGCAGGTTCGGGATGAAGTCGCCGCCGGCCGCATGGTTATTCCGGCAAACATCACACACTTGGGCTATCAGCTTGATCCGATGGCGATCGGCCGAGCGTCCAAGACCAAAGTAAACGCCAACATGGGTGCGTCGCCGGTTTCGTCAGGAACCGACGAAGAAGTCGAAAAGCTGAAGTGGGCGGAGAGGTGGGAAGCCGACACGGTGATGGACCTGTCGACCGGCGGAAACCTCAACGAATGCCGCGAAGCGATCATCCGCAACTCGACCGTGCCGATCGGAACCGTGCCGATCTACTCGATGATCATCGGTCGGAAGATCGAAGACCTGACCGAAGACGACATCCTGCAGATGCTGAAGCATCAGGCAAAGCAGGGCGTCGACTACTTCACGATTCACGCCGGCGTCCGCTTCGGACATCTGCAGTACGTGCAGAATCGCCTGATCGGAATCGTCAGCCGCGGCGGATCACTTCTCGCCAAGTGGATGATTACTCATAACAAAGAGAACCCGACTTACACTTTGTGGGAAGACATCTGCGACATCATGCGGGAATACGATGTCACCTTCTCGATCGGCGACGGGCTTCGTCCGGGCGGACTTGCCGACGCGACTGACCGAGCTCAGCTGGCAGAACTGGAAACGCTGGGTGAACTGACCGAGCGAGCGTGGCGACGAGGAGTGCAGGTCATGATCGAAGGTCCGGGACACGTGTCCTTCGACCAGATCGAATACAACATGAAACTGCAGCGGACGCTTTGTCACGGTGCCCCGTTTTATGTTCTTGGCCCGCTCGTCACCGACATCTTTCCCGGCTACGACCACATCACGAGTTGCATTGGAGCAACGGCCGCCGCGTACCACGGTGCCAGCATGCTGTGTTATGTGACGCCGAAAGAACACCTCGGTCTGCCGAAGAAGGACGACGTCAAGCAAGGCTGTGTCGCGTACAAAATCGCCGCCCACGCAGCGGACGTCGCCTTGGGAATTCCTGGCACGAGAGACCGCGATGACGAACTGACGAAAGCTCGCGCCGCCCTCAACTGGGACAAGCACTTCGACCTGAGCTTCGACCCGGACCTCGCACGAGCGCTCCACGACGAAGACCTGGACGTCGACACCGACTTCTGCGCCATGTGCGGACACGACTGGTGCAGTGTCCGCATTTCGAAAGAGATCGAGATGTTCGTCTCGGGCAAAGATGAAGAGTACGCTTGGGACAAAGCCAAAGTCACAGAAGCTCTGAACACAGACCAGTTGGCGATCCTGGAAACTCGCGGAGTGCTCTCTCCAGACGAGATTCACAAACTCGCGTCAAAAACGAAGAAGGCTGTCGGAGCCGAAGAAGCCAAGCCTGATTGCCACAGCGACTACGTGGATCCGGACGAAGCACAGAAACTCCAGGAAGAGGTCACTCCGGCATAGTCCGACTGCCCACCAGAATATTTCTGACTCTACCGTTTTCTATGTGCGCAGGAAAAACCGGGTTCGTCTGTTGACCACTTTCTGCGAGCCTTCCTTTGTTCTACGAAGGGAGGACGAGCATGGATGCTCAGAAACGAACCCGGTCGGTTC
>JBLFXD010000172.1:0-10044 GCA_047611045.1 Planctomycetaceae bacterium
GCCGGCGATGATCGGGATTTCGTGAACAATCTTTACGTTCAAACGTCCGGCAAGCTCCCGGAAATCCGCCATCGACATGAAATGCAGGTTGGGCGTGTTGTACCACGAGTATGGCAGCGACTGAGTGACTGGCGTACGACCGCTGAGTACTACCTGCTGGCGGATTCTCCAGTGAGCGAAGTTCGGAACCAGAACGAGTGCGCGACGCGAAACTCTCAGCATCTCGGACAAGACCGCCGCAGGATGCCGAACCTGCTGCAAAGTCTGGCTGAGCACGGCGATGTCGAAGGCGTCGTCGGGAATCGTCGGCAACCCTTGATCGAGGTCCATCAGGATGGCAGGCACGCCGCGGCTGATACACGTGTAAATCTCGCTGAGGTCAAGCTCAGCGCCCTGGACGGAACAGCCGTGATCGTCCCGCAGCTTTGCGAGCAGCCGGCCATCACCACAGCCAAGGTCGATGACTCGACTTCCCTGCTCGATGTGCTGCATCAGAAGTTCGTCGGTAATTGCCGCCTGAGGATCGGGCATGCAGTATCGCTTCTTACCCATCGTGATGGCCTTCGGCGTTTTCGCCTGCTTCCTTCTGCCGCTGCTCGGCCATCTCCAGCTGCGCTCTTTCCAGCAGCGGGCGGACAAGCTGCTCCAGCGGTTCTATCTCGAGCAGGAAGGCATCATGCCCTTTTGAACTGCTCAGTTCGACAAAGGAAACGTTGCGTTTCCCTTTTACGAGCTCCGACACGATCTCCAGACTTTGCGCGGTCGTGAAGAGCCAGTCGCTGGTGTACGACGCCAGCAGAAAGTTTGCGTTGCAGTTCTCGAGTGCCTGGCGAATCGAACCATGCTCCTCGGCCAAGTCGAAGTAGTCCATCGCGTGGGTCAGGCAAATGTAGCTGTTGGCGTCGAACCTTTCGACAAAACGCTTCCCCTGGTAATGCAGATAGCTGCCGACCTGGAACTCCGTTTCCTGATCGAGGTCGTATTTGAAATGGCTGCTGTGCTGGAGTCGTCGACCGAACTTGTCTTCGATCGAGACGTCCGAAAGGTAGGTGATGTGAGCGACCATGCGTGCCAGGGCCAGGCCAACGCGAGGACCGTCTGGATCGTCGTAGTATTCGCCTTTGTTGAACTTCGGATCCGTAAAGATGGCTCGACGACCGACGACGTTGAAGGCAATGCCTTGAGCCGACAACTTCGCGGCGGCGGCCAGACAGACGACGGCTGCCATCTGATCAGGAAACCGGGCAGCCCAATCCAGCACCTGCATGCCGCCGAGGCTTCCGCCAATCACTGCCAGCAGCTTTGTGATGCCGAGGTGTTCGACCAGGGCCGAGTGAACTTTGACGATGTCACCGACCGTAATGAACGGAAAGTGGTCAAGACCGTGCTGTTTGCCCGTCTTCGGATCAACACTACTGGGACCGGTCGTGCCTTTGCATCCGCCCAGGACGTTCGCACAGATGACGAAATACTTGTCCGTGTCCAGGCCTTTGCCGGGGCCGATGAAATCGTTCCACCAGCCGGGTTTCCGTTCTTCTCCGGCATGCCAACCCGCGACGTGGGCATCTCCGGTCAACGCATGGCAGACGAAGATGGCGTTGTCTTTTTCGGGGGACAGCATCCCGTAGGTTTCATAGGCGACGTCGATCGGTCCGAAACGAACTCCGCTTTCCAGGCACAGTTCGTTCGGTGATTCAAACAGCTTTACTTGCTGCGTTTCGACAAACCCGATGGAGTCTTCACCGGGTTGGAATTCGGAATCGTCGTTCGCCATTGATATGTCTTATGAGACCGGCGTCTCAGAAAGTCGTTTGCTGGGTCTTTGGGCGGTCGGCCGCGAGTGCGAGAAAGCATACCCAGGCTGACTTCTTTAGGCGACGGACCCGTGCCATCGCTCCGGGACAGGCTCTGGGCATTTTCAATGACCTCGCATCACAATTGCCGCAACCAGAAGAGTCCCCACTACTCATTGTCGGCCGCAGGGTGCAGCAGAACTTGAACGCCCTTGAAGTTGGTCTTGGCCACGACCTTAAAGATTTGTTTCGCTTTATCTTCCAGCTGTGTGCCGATGATTCGGACGCTTACGGCCATGACATTTTCGGAGCCAAATCTTTGCCCGGCCAATCGGGCTGTTTCAGGAGTACCTTTGCGATTACCAAGCGCAAGGATTCTGAATGGGCCAAGGATTTCCTCAAGCACTGGCTCTTCGTCAGTTCCGACGCCAGCTGGCGTAGGATCGCCTCCCATCGATGGTGGAACGCGGAACGAAACCATGTCGCCGGGATTCACGTGCTGAGGGTTGAACGAGCGTGGGTCAACCGGCAACCACACGACTCGTTCGTCGGGGCCAATCTTTCGGTTGAGATTTTCCTGAGGCGGAGTCTTGAGATCGTCCTGCAGAATGAGTTGGTCACGGACGAAATCCTTAACGGCAGGCTGTCCAACGACCGTGCTGAGATCCTGCCAGCGAACGGCGATCTTTTCGAGATTCCCGAGGTTGTTCTTTGGGATCTCGACCTTGTCGAAGTCCTGACGCTTAAACGTCTCGCCGGCTCGAATCTGGTCGACCCGTACGACGACAAAGCTTTCACGCTCGTAACGATCGGCTTGTTTGGCGATGTACAGCCAGTTGCAGATGCCGCCAGCGATTGCCAGCGTCGCGGCAATGATGAGTCCGGGAATGCCCTTCATGGATCCTACTGTCTGTCTAAGGTGCTTGAACGTGGGGTGCGTCGGAAGGCGCGAGTTCCATCTCCGGAATGGCGATGACGTTTGAGGTGCCAGTGAGTTTTCCAGACTCCGAGAACGAGATGGTCAATTCCATAGCCTGGTGCGGATGATGCTTCACAGTCATCGGACGTTCGAACCGTGCGGTTGCCGAGTTCGCAGATTGTTGCCATGAGCGGGTCTCGTGCCAACCAGCTTTTGTGAGCTGACTGCTGATGTCGCGAGTCCATCGCACAATATCAGAATGGTCGGCATTCAGTCGTTGAAATACGGACAGTTCATCATGCGAGTCCGTTCGCAGAGACAATAGAAGTTGCCCGTCTGTCGGGACTGGCGTGGCGTGTTGATTGGTCTTGCGACCTGATCCCGTCGGAGTAAACACGAAAGACGTCCATTGTTGTCGGCCGCTTGGTGTGGCGATTGCCCAGGCGCCGAGTGATTCCAGGGGCAACGTCCCCTTAGTGAACCGAGTTGCGACCAGAAAAATGCCGGGCAGAGGATTGTCCGCCCGGTCAAGTCGGTAAATGTTCCATCGGCCTTCGCGACTTTCAATCGGCGTCAGCGTTTTGAGCAGACCGAGCAGTCGCTTCTCCTGCTCGGCAAACTTAACATCGGAAGCTGGCGGCGTCTGTGGTTGTTCAGCTTCGAGAGCGCTGATCAGTCGTTCCAGCAGAATGCTGTCGACTCGATCCTGGTCACCGAAGATGACTTTCCGTTCCATACGAACGGACTGTTCGCCGGCCAGTATGCTGACGTTGGATTCGCCGACTCCCCATCGAACTGCTGAGCCCGCAGACTGAAGAGCAGATGCGGCGGGCGATGCGACAGACGTCGGATCCGTTTGCCACCATTCGGCGAGGCGACCACTGACGGTCATGACGCCAATGCCGACGATCGAGATGGCAATCAGATCTGTCGTGCGTTTTGAAATGTGGCGAGCAGTCTTTCGAAGCGATGACTCGCCGGTTGCTGCAGCGGCGGCTTCGACCGACGTTGTTACGGCATTCTCGTCGTGATTGTTTTCCTGCACGGTGATTCGCTTCGGATGTAATTAGAGCGACTGCTGAAATGATTCGAGTTGATCAATTCGAGCTTCAAGATCGGGCTTGTCACGATTCATAGCGGGGACGAACGGAGCAATCCGTGCTTTTGTCGTGGGTGGAGTCAGCGGATTGTTGTAAATATCGAGCAGCCCATCGATGTGATCCAGATGGAGGCTGTACATTCGCAGAAAATCTCCTGCGAGGCGATCCGGGACGCGTTTTGTCTCAGCGACGAGCGGTTTGATCACGGTCTGCGTCAGGTTGTCACGATTTGTTGAGCACACACGATCGGGGTTCAACAGGAGGCCGCGCGGCAAACCTTCCGGCATGTGATAGTCCGGTGCCCTGCCGATGCCGTAGGGTGGATTGTAAGTCTGACCTGAAGGAACGGGATTGCGGAGTTCGCTGTCGTTGTCGAGTGTTTCAAGAATTGGATTCAGCGGATTCTGAACGATGGCCAGCGCGGCTTCGTGATACCGTTCGACGAACCGGCTAAGCGACCGTTCATAATCCGCAGGATAGAGAAACAGAATCCTTCGCTGAGCGTTTGACCGCAGCTCCATTTCTCGAAACTGCCAGTCGCCCGAAAGCAGAGGGTGCTCTCGTAGCAGATGGATCTGCCGCGGTGGCATGTTGCCCATGACGGGGAACGGTCGCACGAGTTCGGTCACCCCGTTAGTCAATCCGGCCTGCATGTCGAAGAGAGATTCGCGAACTTCAAGCTGTTCGCCAGTCGGGGCTGTCAGCGGCTGACCGCGGACAACCTCGTGCTCGTCGTAAGGGTCAAAGTCGATTGGCGTGTCGCCATCTTCCGTTTCCATGCGAGCGTCTGCCGGCCAGCCTCGGCTATGAGGATCATCCTCGCCATCACGCGGATCGATCGTTCTCCAGACTGCCTGTCGAGCGTTGGTGACTGTGCGAACCTTCCATGATGCGGCTGACCCAACGATGATCATCAGCCCCATGACAAAGAGCATGATTGGGAGACTGAGAGTCAGCTCAAGCGGAGCGAGGCCTGATCGCGTCGGAGGGATCGCGATTCTTGAGACGAGAGAATAAGGGGAACCACGGAAGGCACGAAAATACACGGAAGACGGACGACGAGCAGACGTCGTTGTCTCTTTCTTAGTATTGATGTGTCTTCTGTAGTTTTGCATGAGCCCTGACTCGTGTCCTGCCAAAGACGAAGTCAACTGGAATGATCAGTGAGTGTTTACGCGTTTCAGTACGTTGTTTTCGTCTTCGCCGTAACTTGGAAGCCGGACGTCTGAAAAGTCGCCGCCGGGATTCGATTGAAGAATCTCTGGAAGGCGGTTCGCGGTCGCGGGGACCAGTTGGACCATCCAGTTCTGATTTAAGAGGTCCCAGTGCGTCGGATAGTTTTCGAGCAGCCATCGTTCACGCAGGACTCGTTCGAGTGAATCGTTGTCGGGCGGCGTGGCAGCCGGGGGCCGATTTCTGGGGACCTGCAGCTGGCTGGTGAACCCGAAGGTTCCGCCGAGACTGACTTCGTCGTCCGGTGCAGATTCACCGACATGGATCAGGCGTTTCCGCGGTCGAGGGATGAACAGCGAAATCTGAGAGAATGTCTGCGCGTCAGCGTCTGACTTCAACGGATTAGTAAACAGGCCCGGCCCAAGCTCGGTACGGTGACGCCGGTAGGTCACGCCGACGAAATGAAAATTATCCTCGATGTACTCATCAAGTTCGACGAGGCCTCGCAGATTGTCCATGACCCACGGGAAGTGATCGTCTCGCCGCCGAGTGAGACGAGTGTTTTCGTCCGGACTTTCGGCGCGACGGATGAGGCGTTCCATCGGCTCATCGACATCCGTAAATCGCAACAGCATTGGAACGTTGGTCACCGGGTACTCGATGTTGAGGAGCTGCTCCAATTGTCCGCAGGTGGCGATTCTCCATAGGTGGAAGTAGGCAGACATCTTGGCGTCGTGATTGAAGAGTCGCAGTCGGTCGAAGTTCCAATCGTTGAGAAACTTACGGGCGACACTTCGACGTTGCCGCAGCGCGATTTCCAGATAGACGTCGGCGTCGAGCAACTGAGGATAGTCATTTTGAAATGGATCCGGGTCGACGACTGGCAGCGTTCGGAGCAGCGGATCAGATTCATCACCGAGTGCAACGGGCAGGACGCTGGTTCTCCAGAGGACCGCTCGCTGCCCGCCGCGTTCCTGTTCATAGTCAGCTTGCAGCGTTGATGATCCTTCCCGGCTGCTCGGGCCGAGCAGTCCGTGTCGGCGTGAGACCTCGTCGGCGACCGACTGAGCTAACTGTGGCACCGTCTCCAGCAGGCTGCGTTGAAACTCGCCAATGAGCTGGGCTTCAAGAATGTGCTCAAAGACGGGAAGACTGAGGTCCGATGCAGCGGCAGTGAGTTCGCTGTACGCGGTGACAGCTTCCTGCTCCTTTGGAACCTTGTCGATGATCGCGGCGCCGAGCTCAGCGAATTTCGGGAACGGAGATTGCGCCAGCTTCTCGCCAGCAAAAGTCCATGCGTCAAGAACTGGCGGGACCAGACTTTCTGCGTTGCGGTCTCGACCTTCGCGAAGAAACGCCGTCATGGCGAAGACGTCTGAAATCAAGTGATTGGAAAACGCCAGTCCGTTCATGCCGCGGGCCAGAACAACGCCACCGGAGTAGGTTGCGGCATCGGACGCGTTCTGCATTTTGAGCTTGTCGTCGATGTGCGTGCCGACGTTGACGATCATTACCAGAATCATCGTAAACATCAGCAGCGTAAACACGGTCACGATGCTGATTGATCCGCGCTCGTCGTTGTGCACTCGACGAGGCAGTTCTTTCACGCATCGCGAAACGGTGCTCGCGAGCCGCTGCAGGATGTCAGTTGATGTTCTGTTCATACGGCAAAAGGGGTTTGAAACCCTCGTTCGTCAGAGTGGCTGATGCGGAAATGGGAACGGTGTAGGCCGGACGCGTCCACGGGACACTGTCGCCGCCTCCGCCGCGGATTTCGACGCGTGAAGAAACCCGGTCGGGCTCGCCATCGGCTCGTACGATGAACTTTGCGAGGAAACGCCCCGGACCTGGCAGAAGCGCAAAGTCGTGAGTGACAGTCAGCCGGATGGGATCCTGCCAGCCGACTTCGTGAGGGACCCATTGGCGAATCCATTCCCCTTCGTCGTCGCGTTGCGGCAGCCCGTCGAATAGAACGAGTTCTCGCGGGTTGTACGTCGGGCCTTCGAGGGTGTCTTTATCGAAGAATGCAAGTTCGACTCGCGTGTTCCAGTAGGCGTACGAAAGTTTGTTGAGCAGCCGTCCGGGGATCCGTGAGTTGTTCTTGGCCGCCGGCACGAGCCGCTGATACATCATTTGGAACGCCCCGGGTTGGACCCCGCACTGAGGGCAGAGGACCTGCTCGACCATTTGCCGCGATGGGCTGACGGGAGCAGTCGCCATCGCGGCGGCGCCGAGAACCTTCTCCAGCTTGTACGACGTGTAAGCTGCGGAACCCTGAAAGTCGGTGCCGGAGCCGGTGAATGTCAGATTGAGTGGAGCGTCGGCTTGCAGCGGCGGCTGGAGTTCATTCTCAATCTCTTCGGCGACGTCGCTGGAGCCTCCAGCGACGCGGGCCGGCGTCCAGACAATGGCTGCTCGGGCAGCAGCGAAGGCCGCATAGTGCACGCCCATGATGCCAATCATCAGCTGGCTGACCTGGACGATAAACATCACGATCATGATGAACAGTGGCAGTGTCAGGACGAAACTCAGCGACTGAACGGCGCCCTCTTCGGACCGGTGCAGTTGCCGAATTCGAGCAACCTGCAATCGCGCACCGCTCACACAAACCACCAGCCGCAGCAGGATAAATGCCGCGGCTAAGGCAGCGAGTGCTGGCAGCAATGCTTGAAGAACCGCACGGTTCACAACCAGGTCTCCGAGACTGTCTTGAGCAACGAACGGATGCGCAACGGCGTCTTCAGGTGATACGCAGGTCCGCCGCACCAATCAACGCAAAACGGATGGAAATCGTGAATTCACCTCGGGATACGTCAGAATCACAGATGCCCGAGTCCGGACAAAGCGTCGCTGACTTCCGGCCAGACGACGATACACACGGCGATCAGAGCTGAAGGTGCCAGAAACAAACCCTGTTCGAGCGGCTTCTTCTCGTCACGGTGCAGAGGAATCCAGCTTCTTGCTTTCAGTACCGCCGCCGCGTGTTCAACGCCTCGCCGAAGAAGTGCAACGACACCGTAGCGCCAGATGATGGCCGAGATTCCAAAGACGAATCCGAGCGAGAATGTCCAGAGCAGTGCTTCGATTCCGGACTGCAGTCCGAGAAAGCTGCCGATCATCGCCAGCAGTTTGACATCGCCGCCGCCCATCTGAAAGAAGACAAACGCGGTCAGCATGATCATTCCGCAGCTTAGAAAACCCACCGTCGCAAACCAGAGCCCGTCAAAGCCCGGTTCAGTGATGCCAAGGCCTGCAGAGTTCAGCAGCAGTCCGCTGATGATTCCGGGGTAGCAATTCCAGTTGTAAATCGTGTGCGAACGAAAGTCCGTCCAGGCAGCAACGCAGAGCAGAACAAGCAGTACGCCAACCGCGATCATGACTGTCCTTAACTTTGCCGGAGACTGAGCGATGAAAAAAATAAGACCACGGAAGTCACGGAAATACACGGAAAGAACACACTGTCTTCCGTGTAATTCCGTGCTTTCCGTGGTCAAATCTTCTCAAAACAAGATCTGGTTAAGCAACATTGCCAGAATCAGATTCGACCGCCACCGCCGGCCGCGTCGCTGCTGCCTTCTTCGAGCTCGTCCAGCCCCTGATTGAAATAGTCGCGGATACGAGGCCAGCCGAATTTGATCAGGAAGATCAGAATTGGAATCGCGATCGCTCCGATGATGAGGATCGTTTCCAGGCTGACGGCGCCGCGTTCGTCGCGGTGTACTTTACGGAGCAAATCGCGAAATGTGACCTTTGAAGTCATCTGACTGTTCCTTGTCGATGCCGTTGTCTTTGGGCGGCTGTCGAGTCTCTGTCCTGAACCGGTCGGAGACTGAGTTATTACATTATCGGCCATGCAACTAGTGTGCAGACCATTTCGTAGGTTAATTGAATGATCCGTTTGCCGGCCGGAATGGCGAACGCCACAAGCGGCAGGATGACTCCCAGAACAAGAATATAATCAAGAGTGGACGCTCCAGCACGTCGATGGCGAATTGCCGAACGCATCAAGTCTGCAGCTCGTTTGCTTCGTCGATTCTGCATCTCAGCCCTTGAAAAGTTCTCCACACTGCGCCGTGCAATCTTCAATGCAGCGTACCGGCTGACGTTGTCAGACGCCAGATTCTGGAAGCATCCCAGCTTTTGTAACGAATCCCGGCCTCCGACTTCAACAAGGGAAATCACGCCGGATCAGCGGTTGTCACCCCCGGGGCAACTCGTCTCAGGGCTCCATCGAAGCGGCTGGCTACGTCGGTTCGTGAGTCTTGCGTTGCTTCATGGCCTCCATCCGTTGCTGCAGCTCAGCCTCAAAACCGCGATTGACAGGTCTGTAGTAAGATCGATCGACTCCCAAATAGTCCTGATCAACCCACCCCTCGTCGGAATTGTGAGCGTATTCGTAACCCTCGCCATGCCCGAGCCGTTCAGCCCCTTTGTAGTGTGCATCTTTCAGATGAGTTGGAACCGGCAGAACGCGACGTTCGCGAACATCCTGCATCGCTTCGTTGATTGCGGCATAGGCGGCGTTTGATTTTGGTGCCAAGGCCACGTAAGTCGCCGCCTGAGAGAGCATAATTCGGCATTCTGGCATCCCCACCATCAGCGTCGCCTGAGCAGCAGCGTTGGCGATGACCAGGGCTTGGGGATCGGCGTTGCCCACATCTTCAGATGCGGCGATGACGATTCGACGAGCCAGGAATCGCGGGTCCTCGCCGGCTTCCAGCATCCGAGCCAGCCAGTAGACGGCAGCGTCAGCATCGCTGCCTCGCATACTCTTAATGAGAGCGCTTGCCGCGTCGTAATGGGCATCGTCGTCGTACTGAATCGCCTTTTTCTGGATCGACTCCTGCGCGGTCGCGAGGTCAATCTGGCCGCCTGGGACTGACAGGGCGCTTATTTCGAGGGCGGTCAATGCTCGCCGAATATCGCCATCTGAGACCTCGGCCAGAAAACGAAGTGTCTCGTCGGTCGCGGTAACATTCAGGTCGCCCAGGCCCCGCTCGCAATCTGTCAATGCCCGCTCAAGAACTTCTCGAACATCGTCCGGCTCGACAGGCTTGAA
>JBLFXD010000173.1:0-10042 GCA_047611045.1 Planctomycetaceae bacterium
GACGCTGACGCAGCGACGACTGAAGAGTCACCGTCGGCCGCTGACGACTCGACCGAGTCCAACGACGAAGCCGAATCACCGGACGATGATTCGGCCTCAGCCGAAGACGAATCGGACGGTGACGAAGAAGGCGGGGATGAGTCAGCCACGGACGAAGACGATCTGCCCGAGTGGGAGCCGCTGTCGCCGGAGATCGTCGAGGACGAGGCCATTCGCGGCGACTTCATGTTGAGGTGGGCGGTCATCCTGCTCGCGTTTCTGCTCGGCTGTCGGCACATCACCGACACTGTCACGCTCGTGCGGATTCGGACGGGTGAGCATCTGGCTTCGAACGGAATCCTGCCGCCGGCCAACGACGTGTTTTCTTACACGGCTTCCGAGCGGCCCTGGGTCAATCTTGGCTGGCTGTTCGACCTGCTGATTGCCGGCGTTTACGGAATCGGCGGAGCATCCGGACTGACTTTGTTCACCGCGTTGGTGGGCGGTGCGACGTTCTACTTTCTCCACGGAATCAGCAGAGAGAATCTTCCAACCTGGTGGACCTCGGTCTGTGTCGGTATCGCGCTGTTGATGGCGAATCTGCAATTCACCGCTCTGCCTCAACTGATCACGCTGCTCGGCGTTGCGTGGATACTGCGCGGATTGCATGCCTGGTCGCAGACCGGAAAACAATCGACGCTGTGGTGTCTGGCGGGTTCGCTCGCCGTGTGGAGCAATCTTGATCCACGAGCGTTTATTGGCTGGCTGATTCTGCTGACCTGGCTGATCGGGACGGCGATCGCTCAGAAGTTGGGTCGAAGCTCGCTTCACGAAAGCGCGTCGGTGAAGGGCCTGGCGATGGCGACGGCTGCTGGCTTTGTCGCGCTGATGGTTAACCCTTTCGGCTGGCACGCGATTCTTTCACCGATTCAGCTCTACGGTGTCGAACTGCCAGCTCTGGCTGAGTATGCCGGACTCATCAGCTTACCGCACGAACTTCAGCTGGTCTCGTTGTTGGATTCAAGAGTCTGGGACAACCTGAATCAGCACACGGCCGCCGCGCTCGTGATTGCCGTCGTGGCTGCCGCGACAAGTGTCATGAATTTTTCGCGACTGAACGTCGGATTGTTTACGGTCTACGTCGCCGTGCTTGGACTTTCCATCGCGTGCTCGCACGAGCTGGGAACACTGGCTCTGGTGTCGTGTGTGCTCGCCGGGTTGAATGGTCAGGACTGGTACCGCGCGAACTGCCGACAGGAATACACCATTGAGACGCTGGAAGTTCTGTGGTCACGTGCCGGGCGAGCGGTCACGGTGCTCGGCTTTGCGGCCATCGCTTTTCTGGCGATCAGCGGTCGACTGATGGGGCCGAACGGTCGTCGAGTCGGCCTCGGATTCTCACCGGCTCTGGCGGCAACGATCGACGCCTCGAAGGAAGAAGCCGAGCGATTGCCGGAAGGTCGTATCGTTACGTTCCGCCTCGACCAGGCGGACGTTCTGTTGTGGCACGGAGTTCCGTCCTTCGTCGACAGCCGAATTGGAGTCTTCACCGGCGGCGAGAAGGACATTCTGAAGGTGCATAACAAGGCTCGCCATGCCCTGCGACGAAGTCCGGCCCGATCGGCGGTTTTAGATGAGGTTCCAGGAAAAGTCCTCAAAGAATCCGATTCCTGGCGGGGCGAAAAAGAGCTTTGGCAGGAACCGTTCGATCAATACCAGGTTGCGTTTGTCGCGCCGCGAATGTGGGGTGCCGTTCCCCATTACAAGTCGTTCTTTGATCTCATTGCGTCGGCGGATTGGAATCTCGTCGAACTTGGAGCCTCGGCCGCATTCTTTCAGCGGGCAGACTCAACCGCACTGACTCCACCTTCGAACCTGAATGCCGGATTCTTCAGGAAACTGGCGTTCGATGATTGTCGAACAAAGAAGGACCTCGAGCCGCGCGTAGAGTGGCCTCGCCCAGCGTCCAGTTATCAACAGTTTCTGTCGTTGCCGTCGCCCCCGGTTTCCAATCAATCGCAAAGAGCCGGGCACGAACTGGCGTATCTTTCCCTGGTCGTCAATGGTGCCCTCCCGATGGAACACCGAGATGCTTTAGGACTCGCGGTGCTGGCACTTCGAGACGCGGCAGCCGGCATCAGCGAAGAAGCAAACAACTCTCAGGCCTACAGCATCCAGGCGGACGTGCAGGGAATCCTGGAACAGCTTGAGACGAGCATTCTGGCTCAGTACCAGATCAGCAATCCTACTCAGCAACGGTATTATCAACGTCTGTATGCGATGCATCAGGCCCTGGTCGCTGCTCCCCAGCAACTGCAGCAACTGCAGCTACTGTTTAACACGGCTCAGCTTTTCAACTCCACGGGCCGAATCGATCTGACGTTCGAAATGATCGAGCGTGGTCTGGACGTCATCCGGACGCTGCCCGACTCGGAACTCAGCGATCAGGTTCTGCAGATCGCTCGACAGCTCAATCAGATGAAACAGCAGATCGAACCAGAACTGGAAGCAACGGACAGCCGCATTGAAGAGGCGCTGCTGGCAGATGATCTTGATCGAGTCCAACTGGCGACTGCTCTGAATCAGGCTGGCTATCCAGGTCGAGCATTGAAACTGCTGGAAGAAGACCGGATCGCCGTCGCTGGTAACCAACTGGCAGAAATTCAACTCGCATTTCTGCTGGCTGAGGCTGGTCGTCTGGAAGAAGCCGGAGCGATGTTTGCAGCGTTTGAGCAAATTGGTAACGCCGCTGAGATTCCACTGATGGTTCTCCTGCACTCGTGCTGGCTGGACATGGCTCTCGGCGACTATCACAGCGCCGCCAGAAAAACTGAAGCACGTGTGGAACAGCTTAAGTCAGCAAGTACTCAGGCGATGCTGGCAACCGTTCCGTTTGCGATGCCGACTCCGCAGTTTCTTGGAGAATCCAATATCTGGCCGGCATCTCAAACACTGGTCGCGGCCCGCACATTGACAGAGACGGCGGTGGAAATTTCGATCCTGAGGTGGACCAACGCGATGGCGAACATCGAAGCCGGCGAGTGCACTGCAGCCGCTGAAACGCTAAAGGCTTTGGTCGACGATTTTCCAGAAAGCCAGTTTCGGCCGCTTGTGAAAGTCTGGTTGCACGCGATGACGGGCGAAGAAATTCCAGACGTCCCGCCAGATCTTGAGCCAGGGATCGTGTTCAATGACGATTCAGATTTGGTCGCTCGTCCGGGATCAGAAGATTCGAGCGGCAGTTCTGATTCTTCGAAAACTCAGCCGAACGAGGATAGCTCTCCAGTTGGTACAGACGCGAAGTCATCCAAAACGGAAGGCAGTTGAGCAGTTCAAGCCGTTTGGAAAAATCTCGGAACGATCCTGAAGACGAGGTTCGCGTTGTGATGCTGCCGCGACCCGGAAAACTCTCTCAGCCTCTGACCTGGCTGGTCTTCGCCAGCTTCGCGGTTGCAGGTTTGTGGGTCGCAAATATGCCGAGAGATTCTCATGACGTTGAGTCCGCAAATCAGACTGCTGGCAAAGACAAAATTCGAGTGTCCACGAGTCAAGCAAGTTTTGTCGGCACAGCCCGCTGCGCTGAGTGTCACGCAGACAAAGCGGCAGACCACGCCACCAGCGGCCACTCCAGTACGTTTCACATGGTGGAAGACCTGTCGATTCCGACGCAACTCGACGGTCAAAGCTACGTAGATCCAATTCGCCACACGACTCTCGAATACCAAAAAGAAGGCGACGGATTATCGGTGCGAATTCCTGAGGTCTTCGGCAAAGATCTGTTTCCGCTGCAGTATGCTCTGGGTTCCGGACAGCACGCGTTTACATTTCTCACTCTCGTCCCAGGACCCGGCGGAGATGCCGTCGGGATCGAGCATCGAATCAGTCTTTTTTCGGACTCTGGAACTGACAGAACCGATATACCAGGAGGGGCTCTCGGCCTCACGCCTGGACAGAATAAAAACCCGATTAACGAAGAAGTGGACAATTTCGGACACATCGTCAGCGGCCAGGCGTTGACGGATTGCGTCCGCTGCCACACCACGACTGCGGATATTCGGGGCGGCGAAGTCCTGAATCTCATACCACACGTCGGGTGCGAAAGCTGCCACGGTCCAGGCAGTGAGCATGCCCGGCTCATGGCTGACGAGGACTCAAGCATCCGGACCATGGAATCGCCAACCGCCCGCCATTTAGGGAAAATGTTCTCAAAACAATGGTCGCCCATGGACGAGATTCGGCTTTGTGGGCAGTGTCATCGGATGCCGGATGATGTATCGAACGACCGAATTTCACCTTACCACCCCAGCACGATCCGATTTCAGCCAGTTGGTCTTCTGCAGTCACGGTGTTTTCTTGAATCGGAAAAAGGGTTGTCCTGTTCTGTCTGTCACGACCCACATTTACACTCATCAGCAACGAAACAGTCGACCTACGAAGACCGTTGCCTGTCCTGCCACTCAATTGATTACAGCAGGCAGGGAACTAATTGTCCTATTTCACCTCAAAAGAATTGCATTGGATGCCATATGCCGGCGATTGAGATCCACCCGGGCGTCTTTTTTCACGACCACTGGATACGAATCCGCGATGAGGAGTAGAACACGCAGGATCCCAGCAAAAATGGCCCCACCTAATACTGCACGGTAAACAGTGGCGGCGGCTCTTCGGCAGTCCGATAAGATTAGTGCCCTCAGTGAGACGTAATCGCACAGCGGGGATGATTTTTTTTAAATCGGCGGAATTTTTCTCCCAATGAGCACTTGAACGCGAATAGAGTCCTACGTCAAACTGGTTACATAGCGTTACACGAGTTCATTCCTCTAGATGACGCTTCCCACCTGACTCCCGACAATCATCCCGCCTTCGTCGGGCTACACTTTGGTAATTCACGGGTCGACTTCTTTTGAATTCGAACTGATTTTCTCATCCGTCATGTTCTTGGATTTAGTTAAGGACTGGTTGCTATGCAAAAACTACAACCTCGTTTGCCGAACTATCGAAAGATGTTTGGCTTCACGCTGATCGAACTGTTGGTCGTAATCGCGATCATCGCAATCCTTGTGGCCCTACTCTTGCCAGCTGTCCAGCAGGCGCGCGAAGCCGCGAGGCGTTCGCAATGCAAGAGCAACCTGAAAAACATTGGTACCGCACTGCACAACTACCATGACGTTGCAGACTGCCTGCCTGTCTTTAAGCCGTGGGCCTTTAACAGTGCCGCTATATATGGTGCGGGCGGAAATAACTGTCCGTCCGGTCCTGCTTCGAATTGGAACAACGTTGGTGGCTTCAGTTGGCGAGTCATGATCCTGCCGTATGTCGACGAAGCCGCGGCTTATGCAACGATCGATTTCGAACGCGACCACGTACAGCCGCAGTGCAGCCAGTCGCCACCGTCATGGGACGAAATTAACCGCAAGATCATGCCGGTCTATGTATGCCCGTCCGACGAAACGGACCCACGTTCGGGTGGTGGTGCCGGTGGCGGCACCGGAACCAACTACGCAGCCGTCATCTCAGCAAGTAATAACGCAAACAACCCGACCACCGCAGCTCTACAGGCGGTGTTCCAGCAGCACACTCACGGGAATCGGAAGGTTCAGCTGAACCAGATCAAAGACGGGACCAGCAACTCGATTGCAGTCGCCGAAGTTTATCGCGGCAGAATCGGTGTGCGGCTTGGTGGCGGGCCGGTTCAGATCAACGCACCGTTTCGCTGCAACCGCTGGTTTGCGACGGGAACTTGCGGTGTGACTGGCGGCCGAACTCCAAACTGGCAGATCGAGGACGGTACTGGCGGTATCACTGAGTATGACCAGTTTTCGTGGCAGGATGACAACGATGAGTCTGCCAACAACGGATTCCGTCCAGCATCCAGTGCTCACACTGGTGGTGTCCACGCTTTGATGGCCGACGGTGCCGTCAAGTTTGCTTCCGACACTATCGATCTTGCAGTCTGGAATGCAGCTCACAGTCGTGCTGGCTCCGAAGACAAGAACCCCGAGTTCTGATCCAGCGCTGAGTTGTTCCATTGGGTGAAATCGTCGTAGCCCAGGGATCAGTTCAAGAGAGAGACGCGGTCTTTGTGCGAAGCATGATTGCGTAACAATTCAGGGATGCGTCAGTGGCACGTTCGCGCTGACGCACCCTTTTTTATTTCCCATTGCGTCAGCAGTGAAACAGCAACGACCGATTTTGTTGAAGGAATACATCAGGATGAAAAACACTCTTTGCTTATTGTTTCTCGCTGCCGTCGTCGGGTGCTCTGGTACCGGAGCAACTCCCCAGACAGAGCTCAAGCCTCCTCAGTGGGCTGAACTCGACGCACTGTCCTCAGAGAGTGTGCGTTCCATGATGATGGGCGCCGAGATGGGTGACTGGAATTCAGTCAAAACGGAAGCCGCCTCTCCAGAGTTCAAAGCAATGGTTGATGCATTTGCCTCAACGGACGTCCCGGAAGAATTCGCGACGGACGCAAGGAAGCAGGCGAAAGACGATGCCGCTCAGAAGTTTCAGGCACTGGTTGAAGCCGGAGCTGGCAGCGGGTCGATTCAGGACGCGTACAAGGCTGCACAAGGCAGTCTGGCGGCTGTTCGGGCGGCTGACCCCACTGAGTAGAATCTCTGAGATCCAGAAGTTTCGAAGCCTCAATGTGGAGCGGCGGCACAATACTCGCTCGTAGTGTGGCGTCGCGTCCAACGGCTAATTGAGCTGTGCGGAGATCATGTCATGCCCGCGCAAGAACCCGACTCAGACGAAATCGATGTCTCGTCGTCTGAAGTTCTGCGGCGAGATTCTCCGCACAAGCTACTGATGGCCGTTGTTGGCCTCGTTGCAACTGTGAGCGTTTGTGCGGTTATCGCATTCGTACTTTTGCACTCTGACGACACCGTCTCCGTTGATTCGGAATCGGTGTCAGTCATGGCGACGGAGGATGCGAAGTACCTTCAGGATGTCGAGCACTTAGGCGGCTTCGTCCTGGGGGATCTGTCGTTTCCAGCAATCGCTGCGGCACTCAAGGCCGGCGATGCGGATGCGTTGAACAGGTTCTTCCATCCTGAGTTTACCGGAAAGGCATTTCGCAACGACGGTGGCACGTCTACGTCGTATCCCTTTGCCACTTTTCGTAACTGGCGCGAGGGTGCCGACGATCTCCATTCGTTCGATCGTCAGGAATTCGTACAGACCTTGCTGGAGTATCGATCGGAATTCAACAGTCTGACTTCTGCCGGTGTGAAGGTCATGCAGATGAGTCCCGAAACGTACGGGAATCTCGATGGACCATGGGCAGGTACTCTCAAGCTGATCCTCACTGGCCGGAGAAACGCAGGTGGTATCGCCACCCGTGTGGTTGAGATTCGTTGCCGGATAAACGGGATCACCGACGAGCTGCCCGAACAGCGAGAATGGATCCTCGGCTGCGAGATGTATCTGGCGAATTATGCCGCAGCCAGCAACCAGTTGATGCGAGACATGACGTCCGAGACGGGGATCAACATTCCGTCGCTCCACGATAACTGGAAGCTGGAGACAGGCGTTACCCGGCCATTTCTGACCGGCGGCCTCTACGCTTGCGACTACGACAAGGACGGCCGCGTTGACATCCTGGTGACTGACAAGCGAGGTGCCTCCCTCTACCACGGTGATGCCGGCGGGAAGTTTTCGGACATCACTGACCAGGTCAAACTTCCGAGAACGAAATCTCTGGGTGCCGTCTTTGCCGACTTCGATGGAGACGGCTACGAAGACCTCATCCTCGCGCGGCAGCTGTACCGAAACGACGGCGGCAAACGATTCGTGCAGCTCGGCCTTCTCGAACACAATCTGATTCTGCATCCCAGATCAAACAACTACTCGGTGGTTGACTTCGATCGTGATGGCCGGATGGACGTCTACATCGCCGGGCTGCAGGCGGAACAGTACACCGCCCATCGGTGGATTGGCCGAAGCGACATGAGCTTCAATCAGCTTTGGCGAAACCTTGGAAACTGGCGATTCGAAAATGTCACAGAGGAATCAGGGACCAAAGGAGGAGGTTCTCCGACGCTGGGTGCCGCCTGGTTCGACGCAAATGGCGACGATCACCCCGATGTCATGACCGCCTGCGAACTCGGGCCGAACGACTACTACCTCAACAACGGCGACGGAACATTCCGCCGAGGAGCAGTCCCGGAAGGCTACGGCGGCTTTTCGATGGGAATTGCCATCAGCGATATCGACAACAACGGATTCGGCGATCCCTACATCGCCAACATGTACTCCAAAGCTGGTCAGCGAGTTGTCGGCAATCTAAGAAAAGGGATCTACGCAGACGACGTTGACGCTCAAATGAGAGACTTCGTCAGCGGCAATGAGTTATACCGAAATCGCGGCGATGGCTCGTTTGATCGGATCGGCCAGCAGGCTGGCATTCACGATATTGGGTGGACTTACGGCGTCGGGTACGTCGATTTGAACGGAGACGGTCTGGACGATCTTTACTCGCCAGCGGGTTTCCAGAGCGTTTCCCCGCACAAGCCGGACGGATGACGTTGCGTCTGGCTGGCTGTCGTGTCACAGCCATTTGATGCACAAAGTAAGACTCCCGCCCTGCGCGACCTGGACCACGATCATGGAGAGTTCTGGGTGCCAAGCCCATGGCTGTTTCCGGCGAGCGGCGAAAACCTGAGTGCGTACGAGAAGAACGGCATTCACTTGAATGCTGGAAACGGAGTCTTCTTTGACATCTCCGCGTTGACCGGAGCTGACAGCGCCGGCGACGGTCGGTCGGTCGTTTCTTTCGACATCACAGGTGACGGAATGCCGGAACTGCTGGTTCGTCAGGCTGGCGGCGGACCGTTGCTGGTTTTCGAAAATCAGTTTCCGGACTCCAGCTGGCTGAGCGTTTCGTTGCGCGGCAGCAAAAGCAACAGTCTCGGAATCGGCAGCAAACTTGAATGCACAGTGAACGGCAAGACGCTGTATCGAGAACTCTATCCCGGAGTCAGCTTTCTCTCACAACGCCCAGCCTTTGTGCACTTTGGATTAGATGACGCAACTACAATCGAACGTTTGACCGTGCGATGGCCTTCTGGCGAGACTCAGGAATTCACAGACGTGCCCGTCAGTTCACACATCCTGCTCACCGAATCCGATCAAAAGATTCGCACGATCATTCCTGGAGAAGGGCCTACGGACTGACTTGAGGGATCATCCGGTTTGCTTCCGACCGAAGACTGTCGAGCGCCAGATGAATTTGTCGCGCCTCGTCGATGTGCCCCGCAGCTGCCGCAGCTCGTGCGAGGGAACCCAGATAACGGTAGGTTTCTTTGTGTTCCTCGTGGAGTTCTTTGAGCCTTGCGTAGGCCTCTTTCGGTTTCCGGTGGTACAGCAGCAGGTCGGCTTCGAGAATGCGGCAGTCGACACTTCGCGGGGCCAGGGAAAGCGCTTTCCTGACGTCCGCAGCTGCGTCGTCAAATCGTCCTTCGTCGCGGGCCACTGAGGCAAGGATCTGCAGAGCGAAGACTTCATCCGGATTTCGTTGCTGACACCATCGAGCTTCATCCGCTGCTCCAGACAGATTGCCTGCCGCGTGAAATGCGTACGATAGATTCAGGTGCGCTTTATACGAATCCGGAGATAGTTCGATTGCCTTCTGCAGTGGTGCGATCATTTCGGGCTTCTGTCGCAGCCCGTCGCGGATTTCAGCAATCAGTAGCCATGTTTCTGACCGCTCTGGATTCAAAGTTGCAGCGTGTGCTGCGCGAGGCAATGCGTCCTTAAAATTTTCAGTGTGGAAGTACAGCTCGGCGAGTGATAACTGCACTGCGAAATCATTGGGATCGAGCGTCTCAAGTTTAAGCAACACCTCCTCGGCTTCCGCACTTCGATCTGCCTGCAAACAGATGAAGGCAATCTGGCGAAGAGCTTCCTGGTAGTTGGCGTTTCCCTGCGGTATTAGACGCAGGTGTTCGACAGATTCGGTCGGATCAACTCCAACCAGCAACTTCGCCAGTTTCATGCGGACTTCGGTCGCTTCAGGGAATCGTGCAAGATGAAGGCGAAACGCGTGGATGGCCGCTTCGTT
>JBLFXD010000174.1:0-10037 GCA_047611045.1 Planctomycetaceae bacterium
CCATCGAGTACTCCGACGGCAAGGTCACATCGCCGGCAAGTCTGACGACGCCCGACCCGCGCAGCGTTTTCCAATGGTTCCGCCGAATGGTCGAGAACGGCTGTCGGCACGCGGCGATCGAACTTTCGAGCCACGCACTCTCACAGGACCGCATCGCCGGCACACCGCTCGCGGCCGCCATCATCACGAACGTGACGCAGGACCATTTCGACTATCACTTTGATTTCGAAACGTACCTCGCCGCGAAGTCAAAGATCCTCGACTACGTTGTGGACGGCGGAATCGTCGCGATCAACCTCGACGATCCCGGCAGCAGCCAGCTCTGCGACAAAGCAATAGCAGCGGGTCTTCGCGTCGTGACGTTCTCGGTCTCGCAGGAGGCCGACGTTCACGCGGAGCTTCTTGACGAAAACGCCAAGGGCAGCCGGTTCCGACTAACGATCTCTGGTTCAATCTCCAATTCAGAGGCCGACAGCGAGATTGAAATCACGATGACTATGCCCGGCCGACACAACGTTCTCAACAGTCTGGGAGCCGCCGCCGCCGCACTCCACATGGGAGTATCGCTCGCCGACGTGCAGCACGGACTAGAAAGTCTGGCCTGCGTTCCAGGCCGACTCGAATCGATCGACTGCGGACAGCGGTTCCCCGTCTTCGTCGACTACGCCCACACCGACGACGCTTTGTATCGAGTCCTCGATTGCCTGTCTCCACTCACCGATGGCCGAGTCCTTTGCGTCTTTGGGGCCGGCGGCGACCGCGACCGTTCCAAACGGCCGTTGCTTGGCAAAGCAGCGGCACATGCCGACTTTGCCATCGTCACCAGCGACAACCCTCGAACTGAAGAACCGCTGAGCATCATCGAAGAAGTGGTCGCTGGCTTTCCGCACGGATTCTCCAGCTTTCACGTCGAACCCGACCGCCGACGCGCCATCGAATTCGCACTCGCAGAAGCACAGCCAGGTGATTGCGTTCTGATCGCCGGCAAAGGTCACGAATCAGAGCAAATTGTCGGCACCGAACGTCTGCCATTTGACGATCGGTTCGTCACTCGCGAAATCCTCAAACGACAACATCGGCCACCGGAAACCCCACACGATGTCACCTCGCCCCCTCTGGGGGAGAGGTCGCGGTCTCAGCCGCGGGTGAGGGGGAAGGTCTCCTGAATCTGGCCGCCGATTGGTCTTACATAAACCCTCTCCCGGCCCCGAAAGGCCGACCTCTCCCAAAGAGAGAGGTAGTCGTTCAGTAACTTCCGAGTTCTCAATAGTATGGAATTTTCACTCAACCAAATCGCAACGGCCACCGGCGGCACGATCTTCCGCGCCGAAGATCTGAACGATCGACCGTTGCGTATCGTGACGGACTCTCGAGAAGCAACCCCCGACACTATCTTCTGGGCCCTGCACGGCACAGCTCACGACGGACACGAATTCGTCGACGCTGCCTTTGACAACGGAGCCGCCGCTTGCGTTGCCAGCACGGTCTGGAACGCACAGAAAGACGGTGAATCCTCGGGACCGATCATCGAGGTTGCTGACACGCTGCAGGCTCTGGCCGATCTCGCGTCCTGGAATCGTCAGCGCTGGCCCGTTCGAGTCATCGGAATCACGGGCAGCTTCGGCAAAACGACCACTCGGGAAATGCTTCACGCCGTGCTGTCCCAGAAGTTTGAAACGCTCCGCAGCCCGAAGAATTTCAACAATCAGTTCGGAGTTCCGCTGACGCTGCTGCAGCTCGGGTCTCATCACGAAGTCGCCGTTGTGGAGCTCGGTGCTTCTGCCTGTGGAGAAATCCGCAGACTCGCACAGATCGCGCAGCCAGACACCGGCATCATCACGGGAACTGGCTTCGCTCACGCCGCTCAGTTTGGAGGTCAGAAAGCCGTCGTCCGAGCAAAAGGCGAACTCGCTGAAGCGATTCCTGGCCGAGGCTTACTCTTGCTTTGTGGCGACGAAGAAAGCGCAAACGCACACGCCGTCCGAGCCGTCTGCCGCGTCATCCGAGTTGGAACCGGCACCACGAAAGAATCTGTCAACGACCTGATCGCGACCGAAGTCGTCCAGGCCGGCGACAAACTCCAAGTCAAAATCGGTGATGCGGCATTCGAAGTCACCACATCCGGCAGACACTTCGCCCGGTCAGTCTTGTTTGCCGTCGCCGTCGCCCGCGACCTCAGCATGACGGACGACGAAATTCAGCTCGGTCTGAACAACTTTGTCCCGGTCGCCGGTCGCTGCGAAATCCGCCAACTGTCGACCTGCACGGTCATCGACGACTGCTACAACTCCAGTCCGGAAGCCATGCAGGCCGCCATCGCTGTGTTGGCTGGTCGAGAAACTTCCGGGCAACGAATTCTGATCACCGGCGACATGCTGCTGCTCGGCGAGCACGCTTCAACCTGCCATCGCGATGTCGGAGTCGCCGCCGCTGCCGCGGGAATCGATCACATCCTTGCTCTGGGCCGATTCGCGAACGATCTCGTTGACGGCGCTGTCGAAGCCGGTTTCGATCCAGAACGAGCCACCGCACACGTCAAACTCGAATCACTGCTCGAACAACTCAGCACGATCCAGGTCGACGGCGACGTCGTTCTGGTGAAAGGCTCCCGCGCCACTCACATGGAACGAGTCGTCGACTGGCTGGAAACTCAATCAACAACAACGGCGTCCCACGATCAGACCGTCAGTCGGGAGGCGTCCACAGAGACAAATTGAACTTCGAGATCTACTGCATGCAGAGGATTTGCGGGAATCACTATGCAGCGACCGGCGCTGTCGGAAGTGAGCATTCGGTTTCTGAAATCCGGCGATCAACTGGGTCCGATCGTCTTCAGAAATCGCTCTGCAGTGGATCTCAATCCGGGCGCTGAGGCTCCCCTCAGCGCCCGGTGTTATTTATAGAGTCACCCTATACCCCTTGAGGCAGTGTCCGAAACAACTTCCCGATACATCATGTACGCTGAAAGCGTTTGACAACATAGCCTGGGGTCAGCGGCGTAGCCGCGCCACCCCAGGTGAGGACCGAAACAGCACCGAACCCTGAAGGGGTTCCACAATGGATTTCTGGCAATCAAAGGATGGGCAACCCCTTCAGGGTTGGGGTGCTCGAATCCGAGTTCCTGGGGTGACGCCGCTGCGCGGCTGACCCCAGGCTATGTTGTGAAACGCCTTCGGCGTAAGTCGAATTCAACGAATCGGGAACTTGTTTCGAATGCGTCCCTCGACCCTTAGCCCTTAGCCTCGCCCACATGCTTATCTGGCTGCTGAACCATTTTGAACCGCTCAGGCGGCAGTTTGAGATCCTCTCGTCAGGAGACTCGCACGTTGCGCTGACGGCGAGAATCGCTCTGGCCAGTGTGATGTCGTTCCTGCTGGCGCTGCTGCTTGGGCCGATCGTCATCAATTGGCTGAAGAGTCGGTTCCAGGAAAAGATCGTCAGCGCGTCTGAGCGTCTGAACGAACTCCACGCCGAGAAACAATCGACTCCGACAATGGGCGGTCTGTTTGTGTCCGCGTCGATCGTCCTTGCCGCGTTGATTTGCGGAGACCTCAGCAGTCCGTACACGCTATGTGGCATCGGCGTCGTGACCGCGTTCTGCGCGCTGGGATCGTGGGACGACTGGATCAAACTCAGCACGGACCGCAACGGCCTGACCGTTAAGCAGAAGTTCGCCGTGCAGCTTCTACTCGGACTGTTCTTCGCAACGGCAATGTATTTCACGTTGCAGGATCGTCCCGACGGACTTTCGCTCGTCTTCCCGATCGGCGGAGCATCGTGGTATCTCGGAAGCGGCTTTATCTTGTGGGCAGTGATCGTCCTCGTCGGAAGCTCTAACGGAGTCAACCTGACCGACGGCCTCGACGGCCTGGCCAGCGGCTGCATGATCTTCGCCGGCGGAGCGTTTACCGCTCTGACCTACCTGGCTGGTCACAAAGAAATGGCCGACTACCTGGCGATCCCGTACATCGCCGGCTGCGGCGAATTGAGTGTCGTCATGGGCGCGATGGTCGGAGCGATGCTGGGGTTCCTCTGGTTCAACTGCTACCCCGCTCAGGTCTTCATGGGTGACGCCGGCTCGTTACCGATGGGAGCGTTACTCGGTCTGGGAGCACTCGCCTGTCGCCAGGAAATCCTGCTGGTTCTGGTCGGCGGAGTCTTCGTCATCGAAACGCTGAGCGTCATCGCTCAGGTCGGCTGGTTCAAAATGACCGGTAGCCGCCTCATCGCCTGCAGCCCGTTGCACAACCACTACCTTTTCAAAGGCCACCACGAAATCAAAATCGTGGTCCGCTTCTGGATCGGCTCCGCCCTCCTGGCCCTCGTCGCCGTCGCCAGCCTGAAAATCCGCTGACCGCTGCCGACACAGCCCAACCGTCACTCGCAGCGGATGGCGATCATGGGGTCGACTTTCATGGCGCGGCGAGCGGGGATGATGCTGGCGAGGGTGGCGACGATCAGGAGCACGGCGGCGATTCCTGCGAACATCGCCGGGTTCACGGCCGGAGTGTCGTAGAGCTGGCTTTGGAGGATGCGGGTCAGGCTCCAGGCACAGGCGAGGCCGATGGCGACTCCGGTCAGGGTGAGTTTCAGGCCGTGCAGGACGATCTGCTGCATGACGTCTCTCGGGCGAGCGCCCAGTGCCATCCGGATGCCGATGTCGCGAACGCGGGCATTGACCCACCAGGAGACGACGCCGTAAATGCCCATCGCGGCGAGAATCAGCGCGACGGCGGCGAAGATGCCCAGCAGCGACATCTGAAATTTCGATCGGGCGACCGTGCCGCCGAGGATGCTCTCGATCGTTCGTACGTTGGTAATCGGCTCGCTGGCGGTCACTTCCAGAACGGCCGTTTGGAGCGGACTCGCGAGCGTCATCGGTTCGCCGGTCGTCCGCACGATCAAATTCAGAACCGTCGTGCCGCCCGGCCACATTTGACCAAAGGGAACGTACAATGTCGCCGGGCCTGGTCGATCCAGCCGTAGACTTCTGGTGTCACCGACCACGCCGACGACTTCGTAGATTCGGAATCCGTGTTTAAGCGTGTGGCCCGCGCCGATCTTTTTGCCGATCGGACTTTCACCATCGGGCCAGAGCTGAAGCGCGAGCTTCTGGTTGATGACCGCGATCGCCGGTTTGTCGCGAGTGTCCCATTCGTCAAAGGCTCGACCGGCGAGCAGCGGAATCTGCAGCGTCTTGAAGAAATTCGGCGTGACCGCATCGATCTCGCCTCTGGCCAGCGGGGTACCAGGTGGGTCGTCCTGTTGACCGTCGCGGATGATCGATCGAGTCCAGCGGCCGGGTTTCTCCAAAGGCAGCTCGTGCGCACCGCACGCCGATTCGACACCTGGAATCGCTGCCGCACGCGCGACGAGCTGCCGCGTAATCTCGTCTCGCCTTTCCCTCTCCCAGTACGACCGCTCGGTCAGGTCCACACTCCCAGTCAATAGTCTCCGTGGTTCGAAACCCGGATCGACCTGCAGCAGTCGAGCGAAGCTTTGGATCATCAGCACCGCCCCGATCAACAGCACGAGTGCCATTGCCACCTGACCGGAAACAAGGGCATGGAGGATTCGCTGACTGGCTCGGCTGCGAGTCGAACTGCGGCCGGTCTCGTTCAGCGATCCGACCAGGTTCAACTTCGACGCGTACATCACCGGAGCCATTCCGAAAAAGATTCCGGTCAACAACGTGACAGAGATCGCCACTCCCAGAACCGTGCCGTCAACGGGAACGTCTTGAATGCGAGTCGCCTTGATCATGCTGGCGTGACTCTCAGAACTATCCGCCGACGGAACGATCGTCATCAACGCATCGATGCCCCACACGGCCAGCAGGACACCCAGCACGCCGCTCATTACCGCGAGCAGCAGACTCTCGGTCAGCAGTTGCCGCGCGACTCGCCCACGGCTGGCACCCAGAGCCGATCGCAATGCAATCTCACGTTCGCGCGTGGCGGCTCGAGCGAGCAGCAGATTGGCGATGTTGGCACACGCGATCAGCAACACGGCCGCGACCGCTCCGACCAGCACCCACAAGGCGCGTTTCAGGTCGCCACCCAACTCGTCGTTCAACGAAACGACTTCGGCCCGGGAGCCGAACCAGGCATCAGGAAACTGAGCAGCCACACGAGCAGAAATAGCACTGATATCGGTTTCGGCCTGAGCGACGGTGACGCCTGGTTTCAACCGCGCGATGACAAGCAGGTCGTGTCCCTTGCCTGGATTCATGCCCGGTTGAGTGGGAGTCGGCGGTGCTCTGAAACAGCCGGCGGTGATCCAGATTTCGCACTCGGCAGGGAACTCGAAGCGCGGCGGCATGACGCCGACGACGGTGTAAGCCGTGCGCGTCATGAAATTATCGAGCATGACCGTCTTGCCAACGGCGTCCGCGTCTCCACCAAACCGTTGCTGCCAGAAGTTGTGACTGATGACGACGACGGGGTTCGGATCTTTGACGTCTTCTTCGGGCTCGAACGTTCGCCCCAGAATTGGCGCTACGCCCAGCGTCTTGAAGAAACTCGACGGGACATACCGCCCGGGAATCTGCTCGGTCGTCGAGTCATCGCCCACCAGGCCGAACCGCCACGACATGTACGAGAACTTCCAGATGAAGGTCATGTCGGAAAAGACATCGTTCTGCTCCTTCCAGTCCGCGTAGAGCTGCCGGTTGACCGACTCGCGATCGTCACCGTGTTTCGGCCCGCGTTCCCACACCGTGACCAGCCGGTCGGGTTCGGGAAACGGCAGCGGTTGCAGCACGACCGCCTTGAAGACACTGAAGATCGCCGTCGTCGCTCCGATGCCCAGCGCAAGAGTCAGCACGGCCACGACCGTGAAGCCGGGACTCTTTCTGAGCATTCGCAAGCCGAAGCGAAGATCCTGCCACATGGAGTTGATCCGTCGCGGTTCAGGGTGTGACGCAGCGTCGAACATGACTGTAACGAAACGGCGTTACAGAACGTCAGGCTTCGGCGGTGTTGCCTCTATATCTCTCTTGGCAAGTTCAAAACGAAAAAGGCCACTGCGTTGTGCAGTGGCCTTTTTGCGTTGGGTTCAGACCGAACGTGATGCTCGCCTGACCTGCGATTATTTTGAATGGCCGCTTACCGGGCAGCGGCTGTTACCAGACGGGGCCAGGGATCGTCACGTTGAAGCTGGGCTGACCAGAGTAGTACCACGGTCGGCGGTAGCTGTAATAGGGGTAGCGGACGTGGCCCATTTCTCCGCGAGCGTTGTACATCGGGCCGGATGCTCCGGTGTAGGCTCCGCTGAACGGGTTGATCGATACCGGCTGCATGGGGACGACAGGCACCATCGGGACAGACGCGACGGGCATCATGGGAGCGGCCGGTGCCTGGTACGGCTGCTGCTGCTGGTAGTAGTAATAGTAGTAGCTCGGCGTGTAGACCTGAGTGTTCTGGGGAATTGCCTGAGCCGGGGCGCTGGCGATGTTTGTCACCGCGTAGGGCTGCGAGACCGGAACGTGCATCGCTGTCGAGGCGTAAGTCGGCATCGGCGAAATCGCGGTGATGTTTCCAGCCGTCGGCGGAATCGCTCGCGGCTGCGTGACGATCGTCGGTGCTCCGGCCGTGCCAGGGGTGACCGAATTCGGAGCCGCCGGAACGTACTGCACGGTGAACGTCCTCGTGCCGGGAGCGACCATGGGACCAACGGCCTGGCCGTTTGGCGGAGTCGTCACAATTCGCTGCGTCGGCACCGTGTAAGGTGCGGCGACCGGAGCGGGCAACGCCGTCGGATACTGAGCCGATGCTTGAGCAGACCAGCCTGCGGCCGCTGCCAGAGCAGCCATCGTCAAAAAGTTGCGGTACATCAAGAGTCCCCTCAGTTTGAGTCGCCAAATGTCGACTTCGAATTAGATTAGCCAGCCACGAAAGACTGACAGGAGGTGGGCAAAGTCAAAACACGAAGCCGCTTCCGACACCGAATCTGTGCCGGAATCTCCGCTGCTGAGCACTCGTGGCCGACTCCGTTTTCAGCCGTCTGATCGAGGGGATGATCAGCCCGCTTCTCCGCCCGGCCGAACAAACGACACAAGACAGATAAAACAGGAAGAGTACGTAAGCATGATCGAGTATATCCGGGCGTCACTCCGGCATAAGCGGACCTCGTGCGTTCCCGGAAGTTTGCAGGATTTGGCCAGGAGACTTTGACGAAGATATTGATTGATTCTGCAGAGTCGGTTCTGGCGGTTCGCGCGGCATGGATGTTTCGCGAAACAATCGGGGCTTCTGCAGGCCATTCGACGCTTCGCATGGCCTCTGAAACGAGGCAAACAAGGCAAACAAGGCAAACGATTCCGACTACTGATTCATCCGTTCGTTCATGACAGACCGATAGCGGCGATCGAAACATCTCGCAGCCCGGTTCCGGAAGAAGAACGACCGATCATTGATCTTGATTTTTGCGGACGCTGATCGGGCACCTCGTTGTGAGGATTGCCTGAAGACTCCACGGAGGGGGTTCTCATGTTGAGTGGATGGCTTTTGGCTCTGACTGTCGCGGCAAGTCCCGGACAATGCGGCCCCGGCGGCTGCGGAATGGACGGCGGGATGGCATTTTCGCCAGGCATGGCTTCCGGATCGTTCGTGGCTGGCCAGGGCGGATTCTCGAATCCTTACGATTCGGTCTCGGCCGGCGGTGGCGGAGGCGGAGATCAGCTTTACCCGTTCGACTCGCCAGAACCGTGGCTGCATGGCTACTTTCAGGAGCTGCCCGCGCACGCCGGGTACGGGTCCTTCCGCCCGCACAATTACAAGCACGTGCTGGCTCAGATGGAAGTCGCCAGTCGCTGGGGCATGAGCCCGGTGATGGCGTACTCGCACCAGTGGTACCACAAGTACCGCCAGCGATCGGGGATGCACCCGAACTTCGGCATGGGAGGCTCGGCGAGTCTTGACCCGCCATCGTACGGCAACGTCGCTCAGAACCAGTCACCAGGGATGGCTTCCGATTCGTATGCCCCACCAACCTCGACGGCAGCGAGCAGAAGCCAGATGTCACCGCTTCAGCAGGCGGCCGCCTTCCAGCAGGGTTACACCGGTGCTTCGATTCCTGGCATCACAACGCCGTATTATCAACGAACGAGATTGCAACCCGCCGCTGCACCGGTCCAGGCAGCCTCGCCAGAATATCTTGATCGGATGGACAACCTGCAGAAGCAGCTCGAAGAACAAACCTTCCAGATGCAGTTGATGCAGCAGCGGTTGCAGTCTCAGGACAAATCGCAACTGCCAGCCTGGCAACAGCCCAACCACCTGAAATTCCAGGAAGATCAGAATCAGCAGGTCGAAGAGCCTCGACAGTTGCAGCAGTTCGCTGCCGCACCGGCCGTGCCCGTTCAGGGTTATGAGGATCAAAGTCAGGGTCGCGGATATCAGGAACTGTCCGCTCCAGAAGCGCCGGCACAACGACCTGCGTATGGACAGACTGCATCAGCTCCGCTGAATTCCGGTTACCCGCAAGGCTACGGCCAACCGGCTCCGGTGCAGCAACCGTACCCGCAGCCTCAACCGATGTATCAGCAGGCTCCGCAATACCAGAACGCTCCGCAGTACCAGCACGCTCCGATGCAAAGCGTGCCGATGCAGAACGGTTCTCAGAACTATGGAGTCCAACCTGCCTATCCACAGCAGGGTCCAGCGGCCGCTCAGCAAATGAACCCGATCATGACCGTGCCGCAGGGACCGATCATGCAGCTGCCTCCAGGGCAGGCATACTTCTCCTCACCGCAGAACACGGCACCCGGTTACTCGATGCAGTCACAGCAGCCGATCGCCGGAACGCACGCTGTCTGGCAGCAAAACGCCGGACAGCCGATCGGTCCACAATACGCTGGCCAGTACGGAGCGGCCGCACCTGGGCAGCTCGTTCCGCAAACGCAACTGGTTCCGCAGCAGCCACAATTCCAGCAGCTTCAGTACAGACAACCGGGGGCGTTCCCGCAGCCTGCCTACCAGCAGATGCCGGCTCCACAGGGCGCGTACTACCAGTAAGACTGCCCAGGATCGATCTCA
>JBLFXD010000175.1:0-10021 GCA_047611045.1 Planctomycetaceae bacterium
CGTCAGAATGGTTCGCCTGGTAATCAGATGGAAGTTACGTTCTGACCTTGTGGCTTCAAAATAAACCTGACAGCACAGCAATTGAACTAAGGGATGCGTTCCAAATAACTTTCCGAAGTCATCGAACAAGTTACGCCGAAGGCGTTTCACAGATTAGCCTGGGGTCAGCTGCGCAGCAGCGCCACCCCAGGTGGCGAGCGCGAATCAATTGAACCCTGAAAGGGTTCTACAAGACGATATTTTGTTTGGATCGCGGTTTGTGCAACCCTTTCAGGGTTGAGTGATTTAATCCATTTGGTCCTGGGGTGGCGCCGCTGCGCGGCTGACCCCAGGCTGTTGTGTATAACACCTTCGGCGTAGTGCCATTATGAAAATCGGGAAGTCACTTCGGACACGTTGCTTAGGGATAAATAAATGACTCAACAAATGACACGACGAGACGCTTTGCAGACAGGTGCGGCGATTGGTGCCGGGTTCTGGCTCGGCGGAAGTACCGGCAGTCGTGCGGCGGATTCTCCGAATGAAAAAATCAACGTTGCGTGTATCGGGATCGGCGGGCGAGGTTCAGCCAATGTCGGTGGGGTTTCGAAGCAGAACATCGTTGCGATGTGCGATCTCGATGAGAGTCGTGCCGGAAAGATGTTTGAGAAGCATCCGAAGGCGAAACGCTTTAAGGACTTCCGCAGGATGCTCGACGAGATGGAAGGGCAGATCGACGCCGTCGTCGTGAGCACTCCCGACCACACGCATTACCACGCTTCGATGATGGCCATGCGAATGGGCAAGCATCTGTACTGCGAAAAACCGATGGCGCATTCCGTGTGGGAAATTCGCGAGATGACCAACATGGCGAAGAAGATGAAGCTCGCCACGCAGTTGGGTGTCCAGCGACACACTTTGTCGGTCATGCATCGCAGCGTTGAGCTGATTCAGGCGGGCGCGATCGGCAAGGTTAGCGAGGTTCACAGTTGGATCGGTGGCGACCGGGGAATGCCGGCTCCGGCAAAGACTGGCGAAAAGGTTCCGGCCCATCTCGATTGGGACTTGTGGCTGGGACCGGCGGCTGACCGACCGTACTCGTCATCCTACTGTCCGTATAACTGGCGATTCTGGTGGGACTTTGGAACTGGCGAGACTGGTAACTTCGGCTGTCACATTCTCGACATTCCGTTCTGGGCTTTGGGACTCAAGTATCCGACGCGAGTCGATGGATCCGGTCCGGAAGTGGATCCGCAACGAGCGTCTAAATCGATGACGACGAGACTCGAATTTCGCGATCAAGGCGTGACCCTGCACTGGTATCACACAAAAAGCGGCCCGCCGATTCTGAAGGAGAAGGGGTTATCCGACAAAGGAATGAACACTCTCTTTATTGGCAAGGAAGGAATGCTGCTGACCGGATTCGGGAAGTATCAACTGCTCCCTGAAGACAAGTTTGCCCGCTACCAGATGCCTGAGAAATCGATTCCGGACTCTCCTGGTTTCTACAACGAATGGTTTAACGCAATCAGAGGCGGTGAGCCGGCAACGTGCGACTTCGATTATTCCGGCCCGTTGTCGGAAACCGTCCTACTGGCCAACACTGCCTACCGAGCAGGCAGCGGTTTTGAATGGGATGCAAAGACGCTCTCGACTGGTGGTAACCAAAAAACCGACGCTCTAATTCGCACGGAATTCCGGAAAGGCTGGGAAGCCTGAATATCGGTCATCGGCGAATGTCTCGGTGACTTTGCACCGTCGATCTCGGGAGTCCGACCAGCATTTGGAGAGGGCATGCACAGTTCGTTCAGTCGATTCGCTATCCTCTGCACTCCCCAGCCATCGACACCATACCAGTTAAGAAGTCGCAACCACGTTTCAATACGTTCCGGCTTCTGTTCATCGGCACGAACTCTGACGTGACACCCTTCACTACGCAGTGGCCAGCTTCCACTCAGTCCGCTGCGCTCCCCTCACTCCAGCACGCCACTGCGACAACACAAACTCAGCGGGCATGCCCTAAATCTGCATTCGCAGAAGTGGTTACGCAAAGATGCCGGCGATTGGTCGGCCGTCGGCGATGCGGTAGGGGCGGCCGGCCTGGTCGTGAATTTCGGTCTGCGGGTTGAGGCCGAAACGCCAGTAGATGGTCGCGGCGAGGTCGGAGGGTGTGACGGGGTCGGTCGCCGGGTAAGCGCCGATGCGATCGCTTGATCCAAAAGTGGATCCGCCTTTGATTCCGCCGCCAGCCAGCAGCACGGTGTAGCAGTCCGGCCAGTGGTCTCGACCGGCGTTGCCGTTGATCTTTGGCGTGCGGCCGAATTCGCCGAGAGCGACAACCAGTGTTGAGTCCAGCAGGCCGCGATCGTCGAGGTCCTCGATCAACGCCGCGAGTCCCTGGTCCGCCTGAGGCAGCAAATAACGGCTGTGTTGTTTGAAATTCTGGCCGTGTGAATCCCAGTTCTGCCCCTGCTGGCGGAAGTCGTGGATGTTGACAAAGCGAACTCCCGATTCGACCAGCCGCCGTGCGAGCAACAGGTTCTGACCGCGGAGATTTCGGTGGGGAGCTGCGGCCGCCGCGCCGTCGCCAGACAGCCTCTCAGGCTCGACCATTCCGTAACGTTCACGCAAGGCGACTGACTCGTCCTCAATCTTCAATGCCTGTTGCAGCTTTGTGGAATGCAACAGCTCGTGAGCCTTGATGCGAAACTCGTCGAACGATTGTGGCAGCGTCGCGAGCGTTGGAGCGATGTCCAGGCCGGTCAGTAAGTCTCGGCGCTGCGAGATCCGATCCAGCGTCAGCTCGGCCGGGCGGTTCAGCGAGTCCATCTGGTATCGCAGTTTCTTCGAATCGCCGCTGACGAGCAGAGGGTCGAAGCGGTGACCAAGAAATCCGCCGCCCTGGCAGGGAGTCGTGACCACGTTGTGAAACTGCCATGGCAGCATCGCGTGCGGGACGTCCAGTTGTTCGCCGGCTCGCAGCATCGACAGTACCGCTCCGTGGCACGGAAAAAACTGATCCATCACCGCAAACTCTTCACGGTCACCATTTGGCCCCTGGCGTCCGGTGTGAGTTTCCGTTGACGCCGAATCGTGCAGCCGGTTTCCGTGATGCATGCTCCGAACCAGAGCGACCTTGTGCATGACCTTCGCCATGTGCGGCAGGTGTTCTGAGATTCGCAGGCCCGGTTGCGATGTCTCGATGCTGGAGAACTCGCCGCGGACCGAATCCGGCGCGTCTGGTTTTACGTCGTACGTGTCCAGGTGGCTTGGTCCGCCGTAATAAAAGACGACGATACACGAGCGAATCGAATCCGGAGCCCCACTTGCCGCCGACACCGCAGCCCCAGCGGCACAGGCAGACTTCACCGCCGACAACGAACTCGACAACCCCAGCCCGCTTCCCAGCTGCAATAGCTGCCGCCGGGAAGGCTGGTGTGAATGAAGCTCGACCGGAAATTCAAACATGATTCGCTCGCCAGAAAGGGAGCCGAAATCGTAGCAGAATCCGTCACGTCGCCGCGCCTGATCCAGGACCGGGTGAGGGCTGCGTTCTGCTACTTAGGAACCGGCTACTTGCGAATGTCGTAGCAAAGCAACGCACTCTGGTCGCGAGCGTAGAGGAGTCCGTCGACGATCACCGGATGCGGCCAGCTCTTGCCGTTCTTCGTGGCGAGCTTGAACGAACCCTTCAGCCGGTACTCTTCAGGCGTCGCTTCGATCAGGGCCATCGTGCCGTCTTCATAGCGGAAGTAGAGATTTCCGTCTGCCAGCAGGATTGCTGCCGAACCGCCACCGGGGCCACGTCCGCCCGACCAGACTTCTTCGCCGGTTGAAAAATTGATGCACAGCGGAAACCCGTTGTTGTGACCGTGTCCGCAGTAAATGTGGTCGGCGTAAACAATCATGCCGCCGTGGTGATTCTGCATTTTCTTCGCGTCGAGGAAGTACTTTTCGCTGGCAACCAGGCGATTGCCTTCCTTTTTGATCTGCACCAAAGCGGCTCCGGTTCCGTAACCGGTTGAGCAGAAGACGAAGTCGCCTTTGACGAGTGGCGTTGAAATGTTCGCCGTACCGTTGGCAATGCGGTTGTAGGACCAAAGTTGAGTTCCGTTTTTCGCATCAATCGAGATCACTCCGCGGCCCGTCAGCTGAACGTACTGTTTCACGTCTTTGGCGTAGCTGATCACGATCGATGAATAGCCCGCGCCGTCTTTGCCTCGGCCGCCAATATCGTCCGGCATGGCCGACTTCCAGATGGTCTCGCCGGTCTTCTTATTAAGTGCCACGATGACGGCGTCTTTCGCGCCCGGAGTGCAGACCAGTCGGTCACCATCGATCAGCGGCGATTCGCTGTAGCCCCAACCGGACATCATGCTTCCGCCGAAGTCTTTCGGAAAATCTTTCTCCCAGGCGATCTTTCCGGTCGCAACGTCGGCAGCAATCAGATGGCCATCTCGCCCCAGCGCGTAGACCAGTCCGCCGTCCACAGTTGGTGTGCAGTTGGGATTTCCACCTTTGACGAGAGTTGCCCACAACTCGCGACCACCCTTCAGGTCAAACGCGATCAACTCGCAACCATTCTTGCGTTTGCCCATCGTGAAGATGCGGCCATCTGCAATCGCAATTGACGAATAGCCCTGCCCGAGTCCGTCAATCTGCCACTTGAGTTCCGGGCCGCCGTCCGCCCATTCGGACTGAAGTCCGCTTTCGTCCACAGCAATGCCGCTGCGATGAGGACCACGCCACGAAGGCCAGTCGTTGGCTGGGACCACTTGCGCCTGCTGCGCGAAGACGAGCGACGCAATACCGAAGAGCAATAAAGAGCGGAGTTTTGCGTGGAGCATTGGTTCAAAACCTGTGGTCAAAAGGCGGGAAGAACTGCCCGATCAGGCAGCGAGGAGTCTGGCAGCACACGAGAGGCGCCGATCGATCTGCCGAAGAGTCGACTGATCGCGCGCGGCCGGAATATAGTCTGACTCGCCGCCGCCAACAATTCGTATCGAGGCAGCGGTCGCCGCCACCATCCATAAACGCCAGAGGTCGCCGAACATGTTCAGATTAGACACTCCACTCCGTCTGCCGAATCTCGGACTTTCAATCTGCACTCGCTTGCCCGCCGCTGTGGCCATTTCTGCGGTCGTCTTTGGACTGATAGTGCAGCCTCAAGCCGCCGTGGCCGAAACGTTGCTGGCGGGTGTTGCCAAGGTCGACATCACCAATCTCGATGCCGGTCCGGTCAATGATCCACTTTATGTGAAAGCGCTCGTTCTGAAATCCGGTTCGACAACGACGGCCATCGTGACCGTTGACGCGGTGGCCATCGGCGGCATCGGGCACATCAAAGACGACTACCTCGGCAAGGTTCGCGGCATTATTGAGAAAGAACTCGGCATTCCGCCGACAAACGTGATCGCCAACGCCAGCCACTGCCACGGCATCGTCTGCAAAGACGCCGACGACCGAACCGTCAGAGCGATCAAAGAAGCCGCCAGCAACCTGGTGCCGGTCAAGATCGGAGTCGGAACCGGCTACGAAGACCGCATCATGGAAAACCGTCGGCTGAAGATGAAAGACGGACGCACGATCGACGTTCGACACGCCTATTCAATCCCGCCTGATGAAGAGATCGCTTCCGTCGGTCCGGTCGACACGGAAATCGGCGTCCTCAGACTCGACCGGCTCGACGGCACAACGCTGGCCGTCGTCTACAACTTCGCCTGCCATCCCATTCAGAACGTGCCGAGCCGAGGCAACAGCGCTGACATCACCGGCTTCGCGTCGCAGGTGATCGAGGACAATCTCAGCGATGGAACAATCGCTCTGTTCGTGCAGGGCTGCGGAGGCGACATCAACCCGATTCGTTACAAAGACGTCGACTATCCTCGAGACGCCGAACCGCTCGGCAACATGCTCGGGTTGAGCACTCTGAAAGCCGTACGAAAAATTACGCCGAAAGAGGACGACCGGCTGACGGTGCTGACCGAAGTCATCGCGCTCCCCCGAGCCAACACAGCCGAACGCATGGCCGAAATGGAGTCCGAGCAAACTCGGTTGATGCAATCTTTGGGCGGAACATCGCTCAACCTCAAGACGTTCCTCCCGCTCTTTGTTAAGTACAAAGCCTCGGAAGAGTTCCCCGCGAACTACCCGTACCGATACCTGCATGACCGAGCGATGGGGCGAAAACATCTCGACACGCTCGACGCGGAAAACCGAGCGAACATGGAGCGATACATTCGCAATATCCACACGATGGAAAAGCTGACACGTCTCAACACCAACTTGCGGCTCCTGAAAAAGCATCACGCCGCTGGAGTCGCCGCCGGCAAGCGAACCATCGATGTCGAGCTGACCGGACTACGGATCGGCAACTTTGTCATGACGACGTTTCCTGGCGAACTGACCGTACAGATCGGCCTGAACCTGAAGAAGAAGTCGCCGCACAAGCCAACGTTCATCGCCGGATACACCAACGGCTACATCTACTACGCCCCGACGACCGAGCAACTGCTGAACGTCGGCGGCGCTCAGGAAGACAGCGACTGCGTCCTCGGCCCGGACTGGCAGAAGATCTATGAAGACAAGGCCACCGAAATTCTTGGCAAGCTCTGACTCGCATGGAGTTTGAGTCGGCCTGGCAATAAGTATCGTCGGTCAGGTTTGAAACCTGTCTCGGCAGGATGCAATCCTGCGCCACAACTTGACACTTAATTCCAGGGTGATCCTTAACCGCTTGACTCAGGTTGCTGACTTTCATACTGTACTGCGTAGGGTAGTACGGTCCGTAAGGCAGGAACCATGCGAATTCAAGTGACAACCGGATCCAGCATCCCGATTTATCGACAGGTCGTCGATCAAATTCGACATGCTGTGGCATCCGGAAAACTGGCGGTCGGCGAGCCGCTTCTCAGTGTCCGCGCATTGGCGACGGAGTTGGTTCTCAATCCGAATACGATCGCCAAGGCCTACTCCGCTTTAGTGCGAGACGGAGTGCTTGAGAGTCAGCAGGGACGCGGATACTTCGTCGCCGCTCGACGAGAGATTTACACGCGTCGAGAAAAGCAGCGACGACTTGAGGAAGTGATGGATCCGTTTCTGGCAGAAGCGCTGACGCTTGGTTTCGACGCGGAACAGATCATGACTGAGGTTCAGAAGCGATTGGGAAAAATTTCGCCCAGCACGGATTAAGAAACAGGCGAATGCCGACGCCCGTCAGTGAGACGTTCATTTCAGAGGAGAGAATGACAATGCTGGATCCGGTGATTCAAACTAAAAGGCTGACGCGATACTTCGGTCAGAACGGGGTTGTCCGCGACCTGGATCTGCGAGTGCCGCCCGGACAGGTGACCGCACTGCTGGGACTTAATGGTGCCGGCAAGACGACGACCATTCGAATTATTATGGGACTTCTGCGACCGACTCGCGGACGGTGCGAAGTGTTCGGCCAGGACAGCGGCCAGTTATCGCCCGACGCCCGCATGCGAATCGGTTATATGGTGGAAGGGCACTTTCTCTATCCGGGCATGCGGGTTCGCGACTGTGCAAAGTTCCAACGGGCCGGTTACTCCCGCTGGGACGACGCTCAGTTCGATCAGATTGTCGCTCATTTCGGCATCGCACAGTCAACTTACGTCGCTCACTTGAGTCGCGGTCAGCGAGCCGGAGTATCGCTGGCGTTGGTCCTTGCTCCTGATCCCGAATTGCTGGTGCTTGATGATCCAGCTTTGGGCCTGGACCCTGTGTCGCGGCGAGCGCTGAACGAAACGCTGGTCGAATTCGCTGCTGGCGGACAACGCACGGTATTGCTGAGTTCTCACCTGCTGGACGACGTCGAACGGATCACCGATCGAGTCATGGTGATGATCGACGGGCGACTGCAGGTCGATACAACGCTGGACGATTTTCGCAGTCGTGTCTCGGGATACGTCGTCGATTCGGAATCGGTCGATACCGATCGCGTCGCGGCAATTCCCGGCCTGGTGGAAGCTCGCCGACTGGGCAGCCGACTGCACCTGACCGTCGCTGATGCTGATGAAGAAACTCTGGCCGCCGTTGAGCGATTGAACGCGTCGTCGGTGGAAACGATCGAGCTGCCTTTCACGGACTCCGTTCTCGCCTGGCTATCGCGTAGCCGAGAGCAGCAGTCGTTTATCAGTCGTACAAAGACCGGAGAGACCGCATGACAACGATCTTTCGCAAAGAGCTCAGGGATATCATCCGCTGGGTACCGCTGGGCCTGATCGTGATTGGAGTCCTGTGTTATCAGCAGCGTTCCATGCATGTTCTGAACGCCCTTCAACATTGGTTTTCCTTTGCAGAACAAATTGTTATCGGCAGCAGTCTGTTTGCATTGGCGCTGGGACTGTTACAGTCACTGTTTGACCTTCGCACGGATTCACGAGCATTCCTGTTCCATCGACCGATTGCGGCTCGAAATATTTTCTGGGGCAAACTGGCGGCAGGCTTCGTCGCGCATTCGATTGCGTGGGGAGTACCGCTTCTGGCCACAGCCATCTATCTGGAATCAATGGGACCGGAACGACTTCCTGTGGCCTGGTCGGACGTGGTGATGCCCGCCATTTTATGCCTGGTGTCATTTCTGTTTCATCCGGCAGGAATGTGGATGGCCTGCCGGGAAGCTCGGTGGGTCGGTACGAAGTGTCTTCCACTGGCCCTTCCATCGATCGCCTGCATCTCGGTTGCTGTTCTCTCCGGAGGCTTTGCTCCGAAGCTGGTTCTGGCATTCTTCGCAGGTTTGATCATCGCCATCTCGTGGCTCATCGTCGCGGCGGCCAGGCACGCGTTTACTCGGCAAACGTTTCTGCCGTCCCCCGCCAATGTCGAATCATGGTCGTGGCCGAATGCCCTGGGCCTGGGAATTGCGAGCACAATGGTGGTGTTGGTCGCCGCCGGTTTTCTCGTCGCGGTGATCCTGCCACAGAATTATTCGATGCCAACGACGGCCCGTCGTCTGGCGGCATCCAGTACCGGACAACTCTGGGAACTCGAAGAATCCTGGAAGTCACCGCGGATGCGGCAGGATGAGCCAATCCATCGCACCGGCCGGCCAGTGACTGGTGACGAATCCAGTGTTGCACTCGTCGAGCTGGACGAAATGTGGCGGGAACAGCCGCTGTTGAGCCTGCATGATTTGCTGAGACCAATGAGTTTCGGCAGAGAGTTCGTGTATCGAAGTTCGACGGCATCGACCGACAACGGAGGATCGCTGCATCTTATTGAACGTGACAACCAACTCTACGTGTACGGCGATTACTCTGGCTGGGTCGGCACGGTGACACCTCAGGGAGTGTTCGCTCCGAACGAAATACCGCAGGGCGCGTTCAGTAATTTGACTACCCTCGACAGGTACCGAGGCGCTTCCCGCAACCACACGTCGATCGGCGGACAACGATTGCTTTCCGACGACAACGGCATCTATCAGCTTGACTTCGATGCGAGACAGCTTCGCAAACTTTCAGACACACCCACCGCGTCGATGGCGATTACTTTCCCCTCGAACGATCAGCCTGAAACCTCACTGTGGGCATACGGTAACGAAACTGTTTATCGCTTCTCCGTCCGCCCCCTGACAGAAGGCGAGACACTCCCGTTGATTGACTCCGAACTGATCAAAGCAACTCATCAATATCCACTGGCCAAAGTCGAAATTACTCCGACGGGAACGTGGCCGCTAAATTGGATCGGCAAACATGACGAATCGCCACTTACCGTTGTATCCACCGATGATCAGGGTGCCGTCTTCGTCGGGAACAACCTTGATGGAACCTGGACGTATTGTGTTGGGACATCGGACGGAGCCGTGGGAGACGCTATCACGAAACCGAACATCGGGACGCTGGTCGTTCGCGACGGAAACGACTTCTTTCTGCTACCTCCGGGTGTAACCACTGGAGTTTCTATCGTGGCCCCGATGGTTTCACAGCAAGCGGCTCATACGCTGAGAGGCCTCGGATGGAAGTGGCTGCTGGTGACATTGCATTCGTTGATCGGTGCTGCCGGCGCGTTCCTGCTGGTTCGA
>JBLFXD010000176.1:0-10018 GCA_047611045.1 Planctomycetaceae bacterium
AGATTTCCGCCCAGAATTCGAACGACCGCCACGTAACAGGCGACGATCGCAAGGTAGCCACACAGCACGGCAAGTTTGGATCGGTCCACGAGTTCTCGCCAGTTTCGAGAGAGCGAAAAACAAATCGCTCCAGCGAGGACCAGCCATCCTGCTTTGGCGATTTGTTCAAGAGGCTCCCAGTCGACAGGCAGAACCATACTCCGCAGTTGCCACGACACACTTCGCAACGTCTCAAACAGCCCCGGCGCTGTCGTCACCATCGTGGTGTGAGACTCCAGCTGCCCGTTGACCAGCACAGCGAGCGGTGCGAAACAGATGGCGACGCCGACCAGCGTCAGGAAGTAATGACAGGCAGTTCGCCACCGCTTTGCTGCAACCAGAATCACGCCGCCAGCGGCGATCATGAATCCCAGAAAGTAGAACGTGTAAAGACTCGCCACGGCCGCAACTGCAAACGCCAGCCGAGATCGAAGTCTCGGCGCCGTCACCATGAAACCGGAAGCGAACAGGCTAACCAGCAGAGCGGACAGCAGAATGACCATAGCGTAGCAGCGAGCTTCAATCGCCGCGTAAATGATCATCGGACTGAAAGCGGCCGGCGCAACGACCAGCCCCGCCGTAAGGTCCGGGAGAAACCTGCGGACGAATCGGGCGAGGACGACCAGCGCCAGTGCCACGCACAGAACTGAAAACAGTCGAGCGTGAAAGACCGAGTCATCCGCCGCTCGCCATAGAGACAGCACCCCAAAATACAGTGGCGGTTGCAACTCGAACGAGATCGCTCGTTCGACGGCATGCACGGGACCATGCGACGTCGTGGCCAGCGTGAACGTCTCGTCCACATCGATGGTCACGAAATACGCCAGCGTGACCGTCAGCACGAGATGCGCTGCGATGACGAAACAGACGATGCGCGAATCGTTCAGCCTTTGCATCTGCGGGCCCTGTTGTTTGAAACGGAGTATTTCAGCCGAGCGGCTGGTCACACTTTCCGGAAGACCATCCAGAATAGATCTTCGGACGGGTACGGAAGCGTCAGTCGTCCGGGCAAAGACTTCAAGATCGACGCACCAATTCGCGCGAGTGGCGAAGTCGTCTGTCCGTGCTGAAGAAGTGACCTTGCGTGACCCACCGAGATCTTCTTCGACGGACGTCCCCGTGCGACGATTTCGAAGCCGTGCCGCGCAAACAGCGTTGTGAGTGTCTCGGGCGAGAACCACTGCAGAACGCTGGGGGGGCTGTACTCATGCCAGTTCTCCCCGAACAGGCGAGCCGACCAACTCCGCACGTTCCATGTTTCGACCAGGCACAGACCGTTCATCGCGACAAGTTTCGAGACACGCGCCGCGGCCTCGTGAGGATCTACGAAATGGGCCATCACCTGAATCATCGAAACGACATCGAACTGTTCGCCCGGCATTGTCTCAAGAGTTCCACAATGGACATCCAGGCCCAGCGTTTCGCGGGCGTGTCGAGCCATCGCGGAGTTCGGTTCCACGCCGGCCCCGGTCCAGCCGGATTCGGTCAGTCCCTTCAGCACGAAACCGGCTGCGGCACCGACATCAAGAATGCGTGCAGGAGTCGCAAAACGGTTCAGAATCTTTGCATAGCGGCGGCCATGAGCAGTCAACAGTTCTGCTTCGCTAAGGTAGTCGGCGTAGCCGGCTCCGCCACCGAAAAAGTAATCGTCATCGTAAATTGTCGCGACGTGTTCGTCGGGCGTGTCAGGAACAGCATATCGGTGCCGACACGCTGAGCACTCGCGAATCCAGATGCCCTGCTTCTGAAACTGCAAACGCGATTTCTGTCCACACAGCGGGCATCCCCCGAGCGTAACGTCTCTATCGTTTGCTGATTCGCCGGCAAGCTCGCCAGTTGACATCCTGTTTACTTCGAGCAGTTGTGCCATCGGATACTACTTTCGTCCCGAATCGGGCAGAGTGGGACGAAAGAGTCGATCGCGTGTGATTGACTCCTTCGTCGGTTGTTTCAAGCCTTTGCGAATTTCGGACGATCAGCCGTGCTTCGCATAAGATGAGCACTGGCGCTCGAAGCGTGATCAATCATTGGGCGGACGTCCCAGTGGCGTGTCATCAGGTCGATGATTCTTCCGACCAGCTCAACCTTTCGGCTGCTTTCCATATTCATGGCTGGAAAGAAACCCAGATCCGAATCGTCGTCGCAGCCCATGAAGTCGAGCGGGTGCAGAAGTAGCGACGGAGCGACTCCGGTCATCCGGCACATCGTCAGAGCCATCCGCCAGTAAGTCATTGCCAGGCCACGAGAGAACCGGTCCAGGTAGAGCAGGTAGCTGACGTGGATCGGCACTTTGAATAACGGCATCGTTGTAACGGGAATCTCCAGCAGCGGTCCGTCTTCGAGTTGCCAGTGATGCGGTTTCAACGGGCGAAAACCTTCGCTGAATGTGCCGAACAGTTTCTTGCGTTCTTCTTTTTCCTGCTCGTCCAGCTTCGCCGTCATGAAGTAGTACATGCGGGCGAGCGGGCCGAGGAATGTCGGAAAGGTCGAGCAGTCGTACTGGTAGCCTCGACGCTGGAGAACTTTCAGGACGTCTGGTGACAAGCTGAATCCCGGCCCGCGGAAACCGACTGGTGTTTCGCCCGTCGCAATCTGAAGGGCCTCTTCGGTCCGCGCGAATTCCTCGTCGATCCTGTCCAGCGAGTAGAGGTGCAGCCACGGTTCATGATGGAACGAGTGGTTGCCGACTTCGTGTCCGTTCTCTGGAATCAGTGAGAGTGCGTCGTGATTCTTCTCCAACGCCGCGTCCTGGCCGACGACAAAGACTGTGATCTTGAGATCTCGCTCGTCCAGGAAATTGATGAAGCGTGGAACGACGATGTCCAGGTACGACGGGAACGTCTCCCACCCCGAGTCCCCGTGGGTCTTCATGTACGACCACTTATTGTCCAGGTCGAGCGACAAGCTGGCGATTTGTTTTGACATGGTTGAAATTCCAGGTTCGAGTCTCTCGTTCCTACGCTCTGCGTGGGAACGCTTGAATCGACGCTCTGCGTCGCAGGACGCGGAGCGTCCCGATGGGAGTTCCCACGCGGAGCGTAGGAACAAGAACAAGAGTTCCGTGTTCGATGTTCAGAGCCCCGCCAACTGCTCTCGTCTCTCGACCCTTGCCCCGCGTCCATCCAGCAAGAGATCGCGCACCGTGTCTTCAGCGAGCTTCACCGTTTCGTTCACGTTGAGAGTACCGTTGGCGATGTGTGCTGAGTTCACCGCGAACACTCCCGGCAACGACGTCTGCATCGGCGGGAGCTGGTTCGAGTAATTCAGCGTTGTCAGGGAGACGACGTGGCGGACTCGTGAGATGCGGAATTCGAGAACATCTTCGCGTGAGAAGTGTGGGTACATCTTCTGCAGGGCTGCCACGAATCTCTCCTGAATCGACTCGTCCGATTCCTCAAAGAGGGGGTCGTCCGGAGCGACGTACTTCGGCAGGTACACCAGGTTGTGGCCCCCAAGTTCCGCGCGGTCGACCAGCGTCGACATCTCGATGACGGCCGTAAACGGAACCCAGGATTCCGTGATGTTGGTCACGTAGTAGTCGGCGAGTGGCTTCTTCAGCAGAACTGACGCGCAGACGATTCCCTGGTACTGCAGACCGTTGTGCCGAGCGTGCTCATCCTCAGACAAACCGGGGCACACTTTGGAAATAACCGGTGAGGGCGCTGTCATCACAACTTTGTCGAACTCAGCTCTTGATCGATCCTCCGATTCAACCATGACTGTGCCGACGCCGGTTGGCTGCACGAGTTGCGTCGGAGTTTCGACTCGGACGTCAACGCCCTCGTCGATCAACTGCTGAGTGAATGCGTCGAGAATCCGAGCGTAGCCGCCGGACATGTAACCAAACATTTCCTTCTTGAGTCCGGTGCGTCTCGCTGCGTACATGCGGTCGATCGTTGCCCAGATGAAAGCAGCCGATGTCTTCTGATAGTTTTCTCCGAGTTTGGCTCGCAGCAGCGGCAGCCAGATTTTCTCGAAGGTGCGAGATCCTGACAGCTTTCTCAGCCAGTCGGCGACTGGAATCTGCTCAAGCTTCTTCCAGTCTTTGAGCTTCGAAGCGTAAAAGATCGTCGCGCCGAGTCGAAACTTGTCGATCAAGCTCAGCGGTGGAAACTTGAGAAACTCGACGTTGTTAGACATCGAGTAGAGTTGCCCGTCTGTGTAGAATCCGGTCTTCGTCTCGACCCAGTTCATTTGATCTTCGAGGTCGAGTTCTCGCAGGATGTTTCGCCAGTGGATGTCCGACAGCAGCGTGACGTGGTAATGACGGTCCCATGTCACGTCGCCCAGTTGCCACGCGTCGGCCAGACCGCCCAGGTGCGGAGCGGACTCGATCAGCGTGACATCCTGCCCGGCCTGCGCCAGTCGATGCGCGATCGTCATGCCGAGAACGCCACCGCCGACGATTCCCCATCGCTGTTGTTCTGCGTTGATCATGCTGATTCGGTCATCCGGTTTTCAATCGAAGAATCGCAGGAGCTCTACTCTCTGCCGGCGTCAGTCGCTCAACGTGATTGGCCCAAGACAAAGAACCTTCTGCAATCCGTCGATACAGGCGAATGGCTTGCCGCCCGAGGTTTGGTGCAGATCGAGATGGTGCATGCCTATGCCGTTCCAGCCGTCGCCGTCGGCGGTCAGAATTGGAGACGTGCCAGCTTTCGACTCGGCGTACTCATCCGTTGTGAGGTTTGTGATCTCCAGAGCCCATAGCTGATGTCCGTACCTCAGTTTGTGATCCTGAGCGAGGCGGAACAGTCGGTCGCCGCGTTTGACGATCCGGCCTCCGGGACGAGCGAAGCGAGCGCTGCCGGTAACAATCGGGCTTTGCGGATGCTCGGCCCAGTCACCCGACGTCAGGTCATCGGTCGAGTAGAGGTGAAGGTCGCCCCATGAATCACTCGGAGTTGCGAACATCCACCAGCGACCGTCGTGATGATGCAGCGTCGCGTCGACCAGCGGCTTGTCGATGAGGATTCGTTCGACGGACCATTCCGTCGGAAAGTTTGTGGCACGATAGAGGCGTACGTCTCCTGCGGCCGACGACTCCGGGATCATGTAGACCTCGCCGTTGTGCTCAAGCACCTGTGGATACGACAAATGAAAATCTTCGTCGAGCACGATGCTGTCGTACTTCCAGTTCACTCCGTCTGAGCTGGTCGAAAGCCCAATGTCGCCCTCGCCCGTATCGCCGTTCAGGACTTCGTAATACAGATACCAGACGCCGTCCTTCTGCATCATGAACGGATCGGCAATGAATTGTGCGGGCACATCCGTGACGTGTTCTGCGGTGATGTGTCGCACCGATGTTATTTTGAGAGGCGAACCGTCAAACGGCTCTTCGAGATTGCAGACGGCGACGGACCAGATGTTGGCATAGCCGACGTACGGAGGCGTCACGAGTCCGGCCCTGCAGGCACAGGTGATGCCGATTCCCCCGACGGCAAATACGGCCAGCGCAATCAGAACAAGACGCTTCATCTTTCGTTCCCGCAATTCATGAGGTGTCGGACGGTCGTCGCAATTGCATCGGCTCACTGCGAGATGCAACGGATCAAACATAGAACGGAAATTCCGTCGATGTTTGCACGGGGTATGAATGCCGTCGGACCAGCGGCCGCAGTTTTCGGCCCGTACCGATTAGGACCATTTGCCACCGGCGTACTCGGTCGATGTTGCACGAATGCAACATTCGGCTGGCTGATGCTGAACCGATTGCACACGGATTGCCGACCCGTCCGACGGCTGCGGATGAGCGTTGCCTTACACGTTCGACGCAGCACCGACCTGGCGGGGAGCGTGTCCGAGCAGCTTGTCGATGTACTTGTCAAAACAGTTCAGGTGCTGGTCCCAGGTGTAGTTTTCTCGAACCAGGGCCTGAGCGTTCGACGACAGATCACTTAGTTGAGCCGGCTGGGCGATAACGTCGGTCAGTCGGTGGACAAAGTCGTTCTCGTCGTCGGCGATGAATCCCGTGACGTTGTCTTCGATGACTTCCGAAAACGGAACGCGGTATTTTTCACCGTCTTCGCGGATGACGAGAGCAGGCGTGCCGTGCGCCATCGACTCCAGAAGAACCAGAGGCATGTTCTCCAGCTTCGACGGAAACAGTAGCAGGTCGGCGTTTCCGTACCATTCGGCAGTGTTTGATTGGTACCCGTGCAGCGTGACCTGAGAGTCAAGCTGCAATTGCCCAATCAGTTGCCGGCAATCTCCCAGTTCCGGGCCGTCGCCAACGACGTCAAGAGTCCAGTTGGCCCCTCGATAATTTGACAGCGACTGAAGGACGAACTGTAGATTCTTCGACGCAACCAGACGCCCGACGAAGAGCAGGCGGAGCGGACTCTCCGAATTGAAACGTCGTTCTCGAACTGGTGTCTCGGGTGAATCGATGCCCGTTGGGTTGATCAAAATCGGAGACCGCAGAGCAGTGGCTCCATAGAATTCCTGCAGCGCGTTCGTTGCTGACTGATTAAACCGGACGATGGTTGACGAGTGGCGGAGGGCCCACATTTGCTGCTTGATGTAGAAGTTTCGGGTGAGGCGATGCTGAAGCCCGGTCATCCCATAGCTGTCGATTTCGTGAGCGATCACCAGTGAATGTGCCAGGTACAGCCACGGTGTGCGAGGGAATCGTCGCGCGTGAGCTTTCAGGAACAGATGCTCCGTCGCGATGACGACATCCGGTTTGTCGAGCGTTCCCGATGAAATATCCCGTCGTGACTGAAGTCCCTGAAGTGTCGCTGCAAATCGCCACGCTCCCGGAATCGCGTCCCAGTCTCGCAGCGGCAGACACGTGACCTCGACGTCGCCCCAGTCTTCATCGCCATCGTCGAAACTCACGACCGAGACACGGTTCCCTCGATCGGCCAGGCGTCGGATCAGCTCTCGATTGTAGATATGGCTGCCGGCCGTTGGCTTTAGCGAACCGGCAAGAACTCGGATATGGCGGAGCATGGATTACCTACGCTTCGGCGTAAACTTCGGTGTCGGCTATCGACAGAACGTGCAGCAACGATTCGCTGACTTCACCATCGTGAATCGAGTATTCACGTTCGCATTCGGGACAGCACAGGTAGGCGAAATTCGCCGGCCGATCCCCAGGAAACCGAGCGATCATCTGGCCACAGCGGCAGACCGCTCCAATCGAACGAGCCGGCGCACCAAGTACGAGGTGAAAGTCCGGAACCGACTTCGTCACGACGGATCCCATGCCAACCATCGCGAACCGACCAATCGTTAAGTCGTTTCCGATCGTGGCTGCGGCGCCGATTGTCGCACCTTCCCGGACCAGAGTCGGCAGCGTGTGCTCGTCCGGATCTGAGTCGCGGAGTTGCTTCAGATCCGGAGTCGTCGCTCGCGGGAAGCGATCGTTGGTGAAGATCGTTCCCGCGCTGATCATGACTCCGTCTTCGATCGTCACGGCATTGCACACGTAGACCATCGCGTTGATCTTCACTCGGTCGCCGATCTTGACGCCGTAGGCGATGTAAGTCTTCTCGCCGACGATGCACTCTTCGCCGATCTCAGAATCATGGCGAATGTGAACGTTGTCCCAGATCGAAGTCTTATCGCCGATCCGAACGTCGTCTTCGACAATTGCAGTGCTGTGAATGCGAGCGGCCATTGACACTTTCTCCAAAGCTGGATGGTGGTTTTGAAGGAAGAACCTGCCGTAAAACAACTGAAAGCTGCACCAATCGAATATCGACGGAAAGACGACTCGGCTGTTAGCAGAAATGAGACCTGTTTAACTTTGATCTACTGCTGATTTTGATCGCAGGTCGACCAAATCGAACAGGAGAAGGGCTCATTCTGGCAACGGCGATGATCGACGTACGGTTTTGTCACGACGCTCCACGTGGATCGTCGGAATCATGGTCAATGTTGTCCGGGAGTCTGGTCGCGAAAGACCCATCGACTACAGAGTTGAAAATTCAGCAGAAAGCCTGCCAGCACACCGGCAACGGCACTCAGCAACACGTTCTCGCGAAAAACGGCAACGTACGTCGCCAGAGCCAGAGACGTCGACCAGTTGATTGCCGCACCTACGCTACAGCTGGCGACGAACCGCCAGTACTGGTGCCATGAGGACTCGGCCGCGTCGCTTTGGAAAGTGACGGCACGGTTGCAGATGAAATTCCACGTCATCGCCACGGCGATCGCGATTGCTCGACCGGCTGGTAGACCGGTTAGTGGCAAGATCGCATAAAGCACGCCCAGATCTACGAGCATTCCACTGAGTCCAACGCAGCCGAACAATACAAAGCGGGTTAACTTTGCATAGTTGTTTCGCGCGTGCTCAAGCAGCGTTGAGAATAACTTCGTAAGGTTGTTTCGACCTGTTGCGCTCGTACGAGACGTGTCGTTATCTGCAGGTTGATGATGTGTCTGTGCGAGCATGATGGTCGAATTTTTATCGACGTCACCGCTACGAATTTGCGTTTCGGAAGGATCTTCCAACGATCAAACTCCTGGTCCGGCAAGAGCGACTCCGCGAATGCTCTCTGGCTGGGGAATACTGTCAGCGACCGTGACGGTACTTCTTGCCCGATGTGCAGTGACGCAGACGAAGCTCCAGCTACACAGATTCGCAACGAAAGCAAGATCTGTCGCACACAGAGCGAACACCGCCGTGATCAGACAACCGGTGGCTATTGCGCCGCCTGGTACAGATTCTCGGCGAGACCAGAGGAACAGCAGCGGCACAATTAAAAGCACGCTGTAATGTGATAACGTCTTGGGAAACAGCAACAGGCTGAGCGTCAGGACGATCGCCAGCGACAGCTCGTCATCATTCCGCGTCCGAGTGTGAATCAGCCAACCCGAAATGACTGTGAGAACGACGGCCGGGATGGCGAACGCAAGTCCGATGCCGGCATGACCGCTGTCGATCTCTGTTCCAAGTGTACGCAGCACGGTTGCCAGTAGAGACTGGTTGATTCCCTCAGAGTAGAGCGACGCCGGCATCTGATGGGCAATTGGATTGTCGAAGAAGTACTGAAAGAACATCCCGGGCCCCAGAATACCGATCGTCAACGCCGACAGTGCGGCACCCGTAAGGACGACACCCGACAGCTCTTTCCATTGTCTCCGCAGGAAAAGGTACACCGGAAACAACACCAGAATCGGCTTAATCAGAATGGCAGTCGCGAGCCAGAATCCGCCCGTAACGTGACGACGGGATCTCCAGAAGAGGACTAACCCGAGCAGAATCAGGAAGTTGGTTTGAGCCACCCAGATGGTCTCGCAGGTCGCCGGCAGCGACAGCGTCAGGACTGCACACAACGCCATACCCAGCAGCCCGTCGCGTGACAGAAACGTCTTGCTGAGCAGCACAACCGCGCCGACAAGGACAACAGCTTGGACGAGATACCAGAGAACGCACGCCGTCTGAATGTCGAAAGCCCCTAACGGTGCGTAGAGCAGCGCGGACGGGGGCGTCTGAAGAAAGAGCAGCTCCGCATCCATGGCGGCACAGGGTTCGAGCGTCGCAGCGGCCTGCTGCAGCGCACTCACGTCATACGGAGAGTGTCCGTCGTAAATCGCCGAGCCGTAGATCCAGTAGAGCTGAAAGTCGAACGGGCGTGGAGCCACGCTGTTTGTATAAGCGGTCTGCGTGTTGACCAGAGTCCATCCCGCGACGGTAATCGCCAGGAGAGTCAAGGTGATTCGCTGCAGCCGGATTGACTCTGACTGCGACGCCTGATGAAACAGCAGAAGCAGGATCGGTACAAACGGGAGCCACAGCCAGTCCAGAAGTTCCATCTGCGATCACCCTTCCGAAGAGTACGGATCAAGGTTGCCGGAAGGTCGTTGTCGTAACGAGGTAGTCATAAAGTCGGGGTCAGATATCGGTTTCGCTTAGGATCGGTCGAGAGATGGCGACCGCCAGGTAGACTCGGACACTAATTCATCGAGCCGCCCATAACGGCAGCGTTGTCCGTGATCGGGCACTTACGTGTTTGCGGTCAGGAATCCT
>JBLFXD010000177.1:0-9965 GCA_047611045.1 Planctomycetaceae bacterium
GGTTCACATCGAAACGATCTTCGACGACAAGTCGACGATTCTGTCTTTTGACGGAAAGAGCCATGACTTGAACACGGCTGCGGCCGCATGAGTTACTCAAAATCAGAGACCTTTCAAGACTCAACCACACAATCCTTCCTCATCGATCCAGTGATCAAAAAGGAATTTGACACGGGATTCACGCCAGCATCATTCTGGATGTAGACACTTTTCAGTATTCATCGATCTACGCGACGGTGCTGCCTTGAACCCACGCGACGAGACACTGCTCTCTTCGCCCAGGAGACAGGCCATGAACCTCACGACACAACTCACCGAAGAGCTGAAACAGCTCGCGGGATTCTCAAGTTCCAATCCGCGACGCGTCGAGATTACAGACCCCGCCGGTCTGGTACTCGGCGTCGCCGTCGTGGCAGTCGACGCGTTGAGCTGCGCGTTTGAGTCGTTGACGCTGCACGTCCCGGCGCTGGTTGGAAACGAAAGTGGATCGATACAGGCGTGGGCGGATGCACTGTCAGAAAGAGTGACTTACCTGCTCGAAAACATCGGTCCGATCGAAATCGACCGACAAAGCAGCCAGGTACTCATTCGCTCGACGCCGCCCGATCGGACCAGCACGGGCACGCAGTTTTATGAAGTTCTGTTGTCGGCACAGGCAAACGGCACATTCCTGCTGCGACGATATCGCGCGGAGAGCGGCCAACCAGGACGAGAGTCGGTCGACATTCACCTGACCCACGAAACTCTACATAAGCTCGTTGGGGATCTTGTCGACACTATTCCGCAGTCGGCGAATGATTAGGTCGGTGGTGAGTCCGCTGATTCGGCGGTTTCAGTCGGCCACTTTGACGTCGATGTAGAGCGGAAGGTGGCGGTAGTAGACTTCAAGCATCAGAAGGTTGAGACACGTCAAATAGTGACGGCCGCCGGCTTCGCCCCATTTTGATTTCGAAGGAGTTTCCGGAGCCCAGCTTCCTGCCATTCCGGATCCCTTCTCCTGCGTGTCGACGAGCAGATCGCGAATCTTTGCGTTCCAATCCGACCAGTGTTCACCCTGCATGTGGAACATGACCTGCGTGGCGTAGTACCAGTAGTAAGCGTCTCGTTCTTCCAGTCGAGGCAGTCGCTGTTTCAGATAGCCGGCTCCAGCCAGCACTGACGGATCGGAACGACCAGCCCCCAGATACTGCCGCATCAGCAACCCCTCGGCAGTCATGGCCGGAGAAACTGGCATCGTTGTGTGGTAGGAAAACTGCCCCGGAGAAGACTTGCTCTCCACCGAGTCCAGAAATTTTGAAACGCCATCGTATGCGGACTTCGGGACAGACAGGCCGGCCATCTGACCACTCTTGAGAGCCATCAACTGCCAGCCGGAAACCGACGTGTCTGATTCAAACTTCGGCCGATATCTCCAGGCACCGAACTCAGGATGCTGCGCGGCGACGATAAAATCGAGCGACTTCTGAGCAGGCTCTTTCAAAGCCGGGTCCTTGGTCATGCCATACGCTTCGCACAACGCGATCGCGGCCATGCCGTGGCTGTACAGCCAGACCAGTTCCGAACCCTCAACGAACAGGTCACCGTCCGCTTTCTGGCGCTGAATCAGCCACTGAATTCCTCGGCCAACGACGTCCTGATACTCGCCCGAGCGATGCGAATGTCCGGCTCCCAGAAAGGCCAGCATCGCCAACCCCGTCGCTGCGGTGTCGGCCTGAAAACTTCCGTGACCGAGACAGTTGTGATCTTTGCAGTTGAGTGCGTGAATGCTCCAGTTGCCTGCAGCAAACTGGTGATCGGCGAGCCACTTCAGACCGCGTTCAACCGCTCGTTCCGACGCATCGTTGCCGCCAAGTTTCCGGACGGCTTCCCGACGAACGTCCGGACGGCGCATCGAGAATCCGGCACTGATCGGGCCACTTTGAACGCCCCCCGGCCCCGGCGTACTTCGCTTGATCAGCCCGGCGATTTCGGCGGCGGACGCCAGCACTGGTCGCCCAGCTCCGGTTGAAGGTTTCCGAGCAAGGCCGCTTCCGCCGCCACCGGAAATCGGCAGTGATGATCGAGTTCGGCCAATCCCCGTCGAGCGACTGCTTCCCGGTAACCCAGCCGTTCTTCGTCCAGTTGTCGTCGTTCGAGGGCCGCTCAACCCGCCAGTTCCTGAGCCGGTTCGGCTCGCACCAAATCCGGCTGGAGCCTGCGGACCGGCGATCACCAATGCTCCGCCTTGTTCCGCCAGTTCAGCACCCGGTGGTAATGCTGCGGCAATTGTCGATCGTCCAATTGGTAAGCGGGATGTTCCTTCCGCCGAGAAACCGGCATCGCGACCAAGTCTGGCCGTTGGCTCCGATGCTCCGCGAGCGGCCAGGCCGGTGGTCCCACTTCGCGATCCAGTTCCGCGAACCGACATCGGGCGAGCGGGCGATGGTGCCGCTCCGCCTCCGGTTCCACCTTGAGTCGCTATCGTACCCGAGATTCCACTCGTTGAACGCTGCACCGACGACGCGTTCGGACCGGAAGCGAGTACGTTGTTGCCCGATGCACGGCTGGTTCCGGCCGCTGCCACAGCCACTTCGCCGGCACGAGTTCCGCCGCCACCGCTTGGCGCCTGACGCTGCCCGGTTCGGCCCGCTCCGTTAGCAACGGGCGAGCTGACTGCGGTGCCGAGTTGAGGCTGTCCGGATCCGGCCGAAGACTGTCGCCCGATTGTTCCCGCTCCGAGCGCCGCGACCGTTGAGTTGGCACTCGCGCCGGAAACCGCACCGCCGCCGGTTTGAGCCGCTCCAACGGGGACGGTGCTGGTATTCCCGCGCGTTGCCACCGTGGATGACGAAGTTGCGCTGAGAGTCGGCGCGCGAGCTCCGGCAACGCTGGCAATTTCGACTGACTGAGCCGCGGCTTCCGCTGATGACAACGCTCCGGCAGCGCTGCTGACACTTCGTTGCTGAGTCGCCGCTCCGCCGCTGGCCGGAGCCGTGTTTGCGGGAAGTCGCTCGGCTGTCGACAGGCTGCCGGTTGCCGCGTTAGCAACGGTGACCGATGCTGAAGTTGCCGGGGAGTTCTCCAGCCGTCGCTGCTGTTCCGAAAGGCTGGCCTGCGGCTGCCGCTGCAATTCCGTTTCCCGCTCGCGAGCCGTCGCTTGAGCGGAGTCTGCCGTTGCCACATCGACGACGCTGGCCGCTGCTGGTTCGACGGCCCGAGCCGCTGCGGCCTCGCGCGACGCTGTTTCGACGCTCCGCTGCTCGGGCGTCATCTCCGTACGTTGGGACTCGACCTGCTGGACTCTCACACGAGGATCGGCCTGAGTTTCAATTTCCGTCCGCTCCCGTTCAGAAGTCTGGACGCTGGTTTCTGCTCGCTGAGCTTCGGCACGAGCCTGCAACTCGGCGGCCGCTGCCGCTTGAGTGGTGACTTCGGGAGCGGCTTCGGCTTGTGCGGCTGCCTGTTGTGCGGCGGCTTGCTTCTGCATTTCCGCAGCCATCTCGCGTTGCTGAACGTCGACTTCCTGCCGTCGCATTTGTTCCGCACGAGCGATCTCCTGCTGCCGTTCAACTTCCGCCTGCTGCTGCTCGTTGGAAACTTCGATCTCGTTGATCTGACGCTGCACTTCTTCCATGCGAGCTTCGGTCACGGTGTTCTCAGTCGTTGCTTCCCATTCAGGAGTCTGAGCATCTGTTGCTTCCATCCCGCCGTAATCCGGCAGCGAAACGTTGGACAGTGAAGAAGACTCTCCCTCTTCCGCTTCGGCAACGTTGGCCAGAGGAAAGTCGGCAGTCAGTTTTTGAAAGACAACGCACAGCAGCAGGTGCATCAGCAGGCTGACAACGATCGTCGTCTGTAGCCGCTTCATGATGACATTTCGAGCGAGCCACCACGCCGCCAGCATCATCAGCCCCAAGCCTACCGCCCAGCCAACCTGGCCGGCAGTTTCGCCAGCTCCGGGCAGCACCGGAACGGGCTCGCCCATCGCCTGTCGCGACGCCATGCCGAGAAACGCCAGCACGGTCGCGAGTGTTGCCATGCTGACGGCGCCGTACGCGCGGAAGCCCTGACCGGCGACATGTTTCGCCAGCTCGTGTTCGGACATCCGCAGAAGGCTTGCCACTGAATTCTCCATGCTGCCTGGTGAGGCAGCTAATCTCCTGATGCCGCTTCGTCTTCCGGCACGACGGCCACTCGATAGTCATTGATCTGAGCCTGATTGCAGAGGCTCATCACGCGAGCGATGTATTTCCAGTCGGCGGTCTCGTCGCCACGAATCACCACCGATTGATTTCCTGGATTGTCGACCTGCGAACGTCTCAGCAGAGTTCCCAGCTGCGGCTCTGACTGCCGTTCGCCGCTAACGAAGAACTGTCCCTGGCCGTCGATGTTGACGATCAATTCGCGAGGCCGCATGACCATCGGCATCGCCGCTGCCGCTTCCGGAAGGTTGGCATCGAGTTCTCCCTCACCGGTCATGCGAGCCTGCTCTTCGAAGTGGCTGGCCACCAGAAAGAAGAGCAACAACTGAAAGACGCAGTCGATCATCGGCGTCATATCCAGACGTCGTTTCTCGTCACTGTTCTGTCGTTGAAACTGCATGAGGTTGATCCGAAAATCGTAGCCGTAGGTCAGGCTTCGCCTGACGAAGTCTGCTGCTTTGATGTTTATGATTGTCGCTTGACTAGAAAGTGTTCGAAGCCTGATCGACTTCGTCAGGCACAGCCTGACCTACGCGTCCTCTGATTCGCCCATCACTCCCCAAAGACTGCGCGGCCGAGCGCCCGCTTTCACGGGCTCGTCTCCCGAGGCGAAGTGGGTTTCGCCTTCGGACCTTGCTGGAGCCTTTCGAGCGGTTCCCTTCAGCAGAATTGCGGATTCGCCCGACTCGTCATTCTGAGTTCTGGAAACTCGGAATTTTCCTTCGTAGCGTTCGAACTGCGGAATCAGGTCGAGAAACAACTCTTCCATCGAGCGAAGAATTCGGTCGAGACGCCCTTCCAGAAAGTTCGCCAGCAGAACAGCGACCACCGCCACGACCAGTCCCGCAAACGTTGTCACGAGCGCGGTGTAAATCCCGTGGGCCAGTTCCTGAGCCTTCGCTGTGCCTGTCGACGATGTCGAGCTGATGACCATGAAGGCCTGAATCATCCCCTGCACGGTCCCGATAAGACCAAGCAACGGAGCGATCGTCGCCACGACGTTGATCGGTCGAAAGTTCCGCGCCATGTCAGCCGATTCGCGAGCGACCGCATCTTCGACCGACTTCTCCAGCTCGGCGTGAGGTCGGCCGACTTTCAGAACAGCCGCTTGAACGGCGTTGGCCAGCGGCGACGGATGTTTCTGGCAGATCCCGTACGCTTCGCGCGGATCGATGCCGCTACCTGCGTTGAGCTTTCGCAGATCAACCAGCAACTCCGGCGGCATGATCCTGCTGAGTCGCAGGCCGATGACTCGTTCCAGCGTAAAGGCGACGACGACGATCGAGGCCAGCCCGATCGGAATCATGAACAGCCCGCCCTGGACCGCCAGATCCCACAGCGATGGCATTGCCGTCCCGCTGCTCGCTTCAACGGCTTCCGGTTCGGACGGAACAACGCCATCCTGGGCCTGTCCCAGCAGCGGCATCAGCGCGAACATCAAACCAAACGCCAGCACGAGCAGGCGAAGGCGGTTTCGTGAGGTCTTGTCGGACTCAATCAGTGACATGCTGTTTCTCATTTCGAAGCAGTCGTCGTTTGCAGTTTCAGTGACGTAATTACGTAGGCTGGGTCGTGACCCAGCAACGCGTAGTTAATAAAGCTGGGTCTAGACCCAGCCTACCCGGCTTCAGTTTTCTTGAATCATCCACCGAGTGCAGCAAGCCGCCTCCGAGCGTCGCGAGCTTTCGAATGCCCTGCGTACTTTTCAACAATCTGCTGGTAGCAGGTCTTTGCCTGCTCCGTGTCGCGCAGAACCTCGAAGCATCGTCCCGCCTCGAAAAACGCCATCGGCGACCACTCTTTGTGGCCGTACGAGTAGGCGGCTTTCAGGAAGTGGCGCGTCGCTTCTTTGTGATCTTTCTTCGCGAAGCAGCACTCGCCAATCATGAAGCGAGCCTTTGCTGCGGTCTCGGTTTGAGTTTCTTCGGTCACCTTTTCGTACTGCGCGATGGCATCGGAGAGGCGCCCCTGCTGCTGCAACGCCCAGCCAGCTCCGTACCGAGCTTCCGCACGCAGTTCGAAATCTGGAAAGTCGGCGAGCACCTTTTCGTGGATTTGCTGGCTCTTCTTCCAGCTTTCCAACTTACCGGCACACTCGCCCGTGCGGAAAAGCGAAAGTGCGTAATACTGAGGATTCCGCGCCGCGATGACCTTCTCGTACCAGGGCAGAGCCGCTTCCCACTTCTGTTGCTTGAACCAGCACTCGCCCTGCAGGAACGTTGCGTCTCCGGCCAGTTCGCCGTTTGGGAACGCTTCAAACTGTTCTGCGAAACCGTTGCCGGCCTGTGCGAATTGCTCGGCTTTGAGATGACTCCAGGCGAGCTTGTGCAAAGCGTTTTCGCCGATCTCCGTCTTGCCGGATTTCTCGTAGGCAGCTTTGTAGGCGGGAGCGGCTTTCGCGAAGTCGCCTGACTCGTACCACGACTCGCCGATCCGGAAGAGACTCTCCGCAGCGAGCGGACTATTCGGGTACTGGCTGGCTAACTTTTGAAACGCCGCGATGGAGTCAGCTTGCCGACCGAGCTCGACGTGTGCCCAGGCGAGCTCGTAAGCGACTTTGTCCGCCGCTACATAATTCGGAGCCGCCTGCAGAATCGCTTCGTACTCGGACGCTGCGTCTTCGAACTTTCCGAGTCCGGCCAGAGCCAACCCTCGGACATACTTCGCGTCCTGGGCATCGTTCAGCTTCGGCTTCGTGCGGAGGTACGCCTGCACGTCGTTGAGCACTGACTGCAACTCACCAATCTGGAAGTTGGCCATCGCTCGGACGTAATAACCTTTCGGTGCGACTTCGGATGTCCCGAACTTTTCGAGCAGCGTCGTCGTGGCCGCGATCGTCCGTTCGAATTCTTCCGCGTTGAATAAGGTCCACCCGAGCCCGTACTGAGCGTGCGAAGCAAACTGTCCGTTGGGCCAGCGTTGGACGACTGCCGAATACTGACTGATGGCTTCGTCAAAGTTGCCTTGCTCGTACGCGGCTTCGCCCAGTCGGAACACGGCTTCGTCCAGCCGGGCGCTTTTCGGAAACTGCTGCACGACTTTCTCCAGCAGCAACGTCGAATCCGACTGCCGACCGAGTTGCCGATACGCGTCGGCCAGGACGAGCATCGTTTCGTCGGACTGCTCAGCATCGGACTTTGTCGCCAGTGCCTTTTCCAGCGAGGCAGCGGCTTGATCGAACTTGTCCTGAGCAAAGAGTCCGCGGCCGATCAACGCTTGAGCTTCGCTCTTCAAAGCGGGATCGGTCAACGTCCCGACAGTCGCTTCGAGCGACGAGATCGCGTCGGCATAATTCCCGGCCATGTGCATAGCCAGTGCCTGCCGAACTCTCGCTCGCGGAGCGCTGGCATGCTCGGGAGCTTTCGTTAGGAACTGCTGATACCGCTGCTGGGCTCCGGCAAAGTCTTCCTGCAACAACCGGCTTTCGGCCGCGATGAACAGCACGTCGGTCGCTAACCGATCATTCGGAAACTTCGCGAGGAACTCATCGCTGTGCTGTTTCGCGTTGCCGTAATCTTCGACGTCGAGCGCCGTCAGCGCCGCCGTGTACTGCGCCTGCGGAGCCAGTTCGTGCGTCGGGTATGTCTTTGCGAAGCTCGCGTACTGAGCGATCGTGGAACTTCGATCGGTCGCCACTTCGTACTCGGCGTCGATCTTTGCCAGCAGCAGGAACGGGTACGTCGGGCTGTTTCGAAATTTCGTCACCGCACTATTCAAAAGGTCGAGTGCCCGTTGCGGTTGCTCTTCCTTCATGTAGGAACGAGCCATCCACTGCAACGCTTCCGCCGCTTCCGGGCCGTTCTTCTTAACGACGAGTTCGAGACCCGACCGCGCCAGTGCGTACTTACCGACCAGGAAGTAACACTTCGAACCGGCCAGCACCGCGGCGCTGTAATGCTTCGTGCCACGAAACTCGCGAGTGACCTGCCAATAGAGTTTGGCGGAGTCGTCATACTTCTCTTCTTCATACAGACACCGAGCCGACCTTAGCATCGCCACATCGGCGAGGTGGAAATCCTTGTCGGCGCGGACCTGTTCGAAGATCGGTCGAGCCTTTAAGAAGTCGCCCGACTCAAACAGCATTTCCGCCTGTCGCATCCGGACTTCGGTGACCAGCGGGCTGTTCGGAAAACGCCGCGAGAAACTGGCAAACGTTGATTCCGCTTTGGCCGTTTGCTTGAGTGCTTCCTGGGTGACTCCCAAGGCGTAAGTCGCGTCGGCGGCCAGTTCGTTCTGTGGAAACTTTTGCAGCAACTCGGCATAAGCGGTTGCCGCGCCGTCGAGCTGTTTCTGCTGGTAGAGACTTTCGCCTCGGTAGTACAACGCGCGAGCCACCAGCGGGCTGCGGGGAAACCGTTGCTGAAACGTTTGGAGCGTCCGCTCGGCTTTCGCAAAGTCGGTGGGCTTTTCGGAAGCTTGAGCGAGGCCGTACTGCGCGATGCCCAGGTTGACCATCGACTGATCGAGCTGCTCGAACTTCGGGAACTTCGTCACGACCGTGCTGAACGCTTTGATGGCCGGTGCGTACTTTTTTTCCTGGAGCAGGCATGTTCCCAGGTAATGCTGAGCTTTGTCCTGTCGCGGATCGTCGGGGTACTTTCGCAGGAAGGTCTGCCACTCGTCGCTGGCCAGTTCGTACAGCTTCTGATTCTGAAAACCGACTGCGGCGGCAAACTGACGCGTCGCGGCTTCGGTCTCCTGGGCGGACGCCGTGTCAACGACCAGCGTCGACGACGCGAGCCCGATCAGAATCGTCAGTGTTAAAACTCCTCGCAACTTCATCACGCATTCCTCAGAGTGAGATTCAGAGCGTTCTCAGTTCAATCAGTTCGCCACACATCCAGCCGGACACGTTCACATCGACTGTTCTATCCACGCTCGTACGGTCTCAGACAAAGCATGACCGGTCAGGGATAACGGCATCCCGAATTTCATCCGTGGTGTGTGGCAGGGGTTAATGCCCGCCTCTCGACGCCGAATCCTGTCGGCGATCGTCGTGTGCCAGTTTGAGCGAAAAAATATCGCGATAAGTCACTCGTTGCCGGCACTTTGCGTCGGCCTGACACTGGCCAGAGCCGACGGCCGAGGATACCCGTGCAAAGAAGGAAAGTTAAGCATCAACGCGGTCGGGACGAATGTTGACCTCGACCTTGCGACTGAGTCTTTGGAAGCATCGAGTCTTCAAAAACAGACAAGCCCGGTCTCTTGAGGGAAACCGGGCTTGCCTGGAAGTCGAATTCAGCAGCTGCCGCGAAGTTGCTATGCAGATTTTCCAGCGGCTGACGGCGACAACTCGGCTGGTGGAGCCGGGGCCACTTTCGTCGGCGCGGCGGGAACATAAGGTGCAGCCGGAGCGGCACATCCTGGAAGACACGGTGCCGAGGCCGGAGCACAACACGTCGGCGCTTTTGGAGCACAGGCTGCCGCACAAGCCGGAGCGCACGCCGCAGGTGCACAACACGATGGAGCCTTCGGGGCACAAGCGGGAGCACAGGCCGCTGGAGCGGCACAGCTCGGTTTAGCCATGCAACACTTTGCGGCAGGAGCCGCACACGACGGCTTCATCGAGCACAGATTGAGGTTCGGAAGTTTCGGCATGTCGAGTTTCGGAAGACAAAGCTTCGGCAGGTTCATCTTCGGCATGCACAATTTTGGAAGTTCAAGCTTTGGCAATTTGAAACCCGATGGACAGCCGCAATCGCCGGCGCTCGCCGGAGCGAGCTGGAAGGACAATGCAGCAGCAGTCAGCAAAGTAGCAATGGAGCGTTTCATGGAAGTCTCTCC
>JBLFXD010000178.1:0-9952 GCA_047611045.1 Planctomycetaceae bacterium
CGAAGCAGAGGCAACGACCGGCGATGGTGAGAAACTGACTGCTGATATCGCCGGGTGGATTTACGAACCCGCCGTTCAGGAATTCCAAAGGCCAGGCGTCAATCGCGAACTGTTGAGTCAACTGGCCGAGCAGACCGGTGGGGAAATTGTTCAGGCGGACAATCTCGACGACTTCGTGTCTCAACTTCAGAGTAAGCCGATGCCTGTCATGGTGGCGTCGCCGGAGCCGTTGTGGGATCACCCTTTGGTGTTTCTGGTCGTGCTGTCGTGTCTGGTTGGTGAATGGGGTCTTCGGCGATCTAAAGGGTTGCCTTGATTGAATCCGGTGATGTTCCTTGAACTCGTTGTCTTTGTTGAATTCGAACAGTCCGACCAGGTTTCCGGCAAGACTACACTTCTTCGAAGGACTTGCAGATTGAACATAATCTTCATGAATCAACGGTCATGGGTTGCGCTGATTTTGCTTTACGGCATGTTCGCGTTCGTTGCGTCTCGTTGTCTCGCGGCGGATGATGATTCTGCGGAGACGGCTGACACGGCGGCGCAATCAGAAGATCGGCTTGTCGTAATTATTCGCGGCGCTTCGGGCACCTCCGAGTACGGGCAACTGTTTGATTCGTGGAGTGATCGCTGGGAAGCGGCGGCTGTTGCGGGTGGTGCCAAAGTAACCAGGATTGGGCCGAAGACTGGTGCTGACGACTCAGTTGCTGCGTCGGATCAGCCGAGCGATGCCGATCGAAGTTCCATCGAGCAGGTTCTCGGAGATGCTGCGGCGCAGGCAAAGTCGAAGAAACTGGCAGAGCTGTGGGTCGTGTTGATCGGTCACGGAACGTTTGATGGGCGGTCGGCTCGCTTTAATTTGCGAGGCAATGATTTCGGTGCGGAGGACCTCAAGAAGTGGCTTGAACCGGTTACCTGTCCGATTGCAATTGCCAACTGTTCTTCGGCCAGTGGACCTTTTCTGAAAGCGCTGGCCGGCCAGAATCGAGTCGTCATGACGGCAACGAAGACCGGTGCCGAAATTAACTTTGCGAGGTTCGGAGAGTTTCTTTCAGAAGCGGTGGGCGATTCGAAGTTTGACCTGGATAAGGACGGGCAGACATCGGCGTTTGAAGCGTTTCTTTCGGCAAGCCGTCGAACGCTGACGTTCTACGAGTCTGAAGGCCGGCTTGCGACGGAGCATTCATTGTTGGATGACAACGGCGACGGGCTCGGCGTTCGAGCGGACTTTTTTCGCGGGGTGCGGCTGGTCAAGAAAGTTCAAGGCGAGGCGACTGTCGATGGCCGACTTGCTCATCGGTTCCACCTGGTGCGGAGCGATTCGGAGCAGCAGCTTTCGCCGAAGACTCGAAAGTTGCGAGACCAGCTTGAGCAGACAGTTATTCAACTGCGCGACCGCAAGCCATCATTCGATGACGAGGATGCTTACTACGGTCAGTTGGAAGAGTTACTCGTGGAACTTGCGAAAGCATACGAATCGTCGTCGGCCGCTCCAGCGTTCCGTTGAGCTTGCGACGTCGGGCGAGGGCTACTTCAGCAATTGATAAAGCTGAAACAGGACGAGGCCGGCGGCGAAGAGCGACAGCCAGCCGATGCCGCTGCGAAGCGATCGACCTTCCAGACGACTGCTCAGTTCAGAGCCGATTCTTGCTCCGATCGTGCCGCCCAGCATCAGGGCGATCGTCAAGGGAAGATCGACGTGTCCTTGCCAGGCGTGTGAGATCGTTGCGAGAAACGACGTGATCCAGACCACGATCAGTGAAGCGAGAATTGCCTTTCGCGATCGAATGTCGAGCAGGTAGACCAGGCCGGGAATTAACAGCAACGCTCCGCTGATCCCGAGCATTCCGGCCGTGATGCCTGTCACCAGGCCGAACATCGAGAGGATCGGGATCGACAAGGTGCCGACGCCGAGTTCCGAAAATGTGTCGACAGGCGGGATGCTCAGTCTGGCTAACGCTCCGCGGGCGACCGGGTTGCCCGCAAGCTGCCGTCGAACTTCGTAAAGGCTGAACGACCCAATCCCGACCAGCATGAAAAGGTAGGTTCCCAGGACGAGCAGTTCGCTGGCGTCGACGTTTCGGCTGTTGATCTGAACTTTGCCGAACTGCCCAGCTTCGTGCAGGATCAGAGTCCCAATGACAACGCCCATGATGATCCCCCCGGTGATGATCAAAGGGAGTCGAAGCTGCACTCGTGTGACTCGTCGGGCAAGCAGAGCGGCGGTTGATGGGCCAAGCACCTGGCAGGCCGTCGATCCGACCGCCATTTCGATGGGGATCCCAAGAACGACGTGCAGGATGGGAACGAGCAGGAAACTGCCGCCGACGCCAAACACTCCGGACAGGCCGCCAACGACGAATCCGCAGCCGACAACCAGCAGCAGTTGGTGTGGAAGCAGCGCGGCGAGCACAGTGATCGTTCCTGATAATTATCTGGCAGTCGGAGCCGTCTGAACTGACGACAGCTCAAATGTAGTATTCGATGACAGGCTCGTCTGACGATTCCGCTTCGGACTCTTCGTCGGGAGGTGCCGCTGCCTTCAGCCGATGGAACACCCAGTTGACGATGATCCCCCAGACGATGGGAACCGTCAGGCAGGCAACAACGAACAGACACTGGGTGACGAATGGGGACATTTTCAGGCGACGAGCAGCCGTCGGTTGGCAGAAAACAGATAGAGATGAGTGAAGGCCCCACATTAGGGACCAGGACATCGCGACGTCAACGGGGCGAAGTCGGTGATTGTCCGGTTGGACGAAGGCAGCTGATCGCGTAAGACTCGCGCGACGAATGCTTTCGAATTTGAGCCTGATAGAGTGACCGGGATGTCGATTTCTGTAGTTCATGCGGATTTGAGCGTGCCTGCTCATGGCGAGGGGCTCGTCAGGATTCTCGACGAGTATGCTCGGCTGCCAAACATTGCCGGCCGCGGACTTCCAGACGACGTCCGCGAGAATCTCGTCGATCGACTGGCCGCGACGCCTGGAAAACAAATCCTGCTGGCGATCGATGAGGGTCGGGTGGTCGGCATTGCCGTGTGCTTCGAGGCGTTCTCGACGTTCGCCGGACGACCGCTGCTCAACATTCACGACCTGGCAGTTTCTGCCGAGTATCGCGGGCAGGGCGTCGGAACAATGCTACTCGACGCCGTTGCTGAGCGGGCCAGAGAACTCGGCTGCTGCCGAGTGACGCTCGAAGTCGACACGGAGAATCCCGGCGCGAAGAAACTCTACGAGCGGTCGGGGTTTGTGATGACGCAGGAGTTCTGGAAGAGAGAACTCGCCTGACCCCAAAGCATCTCGGCTACGACTCAAAATCGGTCAGCTCAACGGCGACGGTCCAGTCACGGTCGTGCTGCGGACGTCTAAGGATCACATTGCTGGGGATGCGTGATGTGCCAACTTCTCCTGGGTCGTTGAAACGGACAATGATCCGAGTTGCACGGCAACTTCGTCGCACAGGATAGTGAAACTCGATTTCGACCGGGGCAAGCACATTCGGGCAATAGATGGCGGCGACTATCAGGAATGATTTGCGTGTTGTTCTCTCAATCGAGAACTCAAGGATGCCGTCACACCAGATATTTCGCGAATGTGTATAGTCAACTAATTGGAAAACACCGCAAAGGTAGAACTCCAACATCGTTGGCAGCCGAGGTGTGCGTGGTACGTCTTCCGGAGACACAACCATTCTAATGGTTGTCATTTCGCTGCGTATTTCTTCCGACGCGAATGCCCAACGCCATAGCTCTTCCGCGATCGCTTCTTCGAGCGGATCGGAATTATTTTCAGGTGTTGTTGCGATGGCCGGCTCTGCTGTTGCGTAAGGCTTGAATTTCGCTCGCCGATTGAGACTCGCGGCCGAGCACGTAGGGGATGTCAAGCGGAGCGCAGGCGTACCAGACGAATCAAAGCAGATGTTATGCCGGCGCTCCGCTTGTCAATAACCTACGACGGGCTGATGCTCGCCCGGCGACGGTTTATGCTTCGACGGAGAGGCCGATTTCGTCGGCGACGGATTCGACTTCGCGGGTTGTGAGTTGGTTCATGCCGTCTGCGAAACCGACCAGCAGAGACAGGTCGGCGATGCGGTTGATACGGCGGGGGACTCCGCTGGAGAGTTCGTGAATTTCGTCCAGTGCGGATTCGTCGAACGGGGATTCTGGTACGCCGGCGACTTCGAGGCGGTGGCTGATGTACTCGGCTGTTTCTTCGCGGCTGAATGGTTGGATTAGCGATTTGACGCCGATGCGTTCGTCGAGTTCGGTGAGTCGTGAGATTCGACTGAGCACGCTCGGCTGACCGGCCAGCAGAAACGTGAACGAGTAGTCTGATCGGTAGTTAAGCAGCAGCTGGATCGTGCGGAAGACTTTTTGATCTTCGATCAGGTGAGCTTCGTCCAGAATGATGATTGGGTGGCGGCCGACTTCTTTGAAGTGAGCGAGTCGTGCTTCAAACTGCCGAAGAGTCGTGTCGAAGCCAACGTCGGCGTTGCGGACGATGGCTTCCTCGGCTCCGAGTTCTGCAGCCAGGAATCCGACGAGTTCGTTCGACGTGAGGAACGGATAGTTGAGTTGCACGAACGGGCCGAAACGTGCGTCGGCTTCCTGCAACTCCTGCTTGAATATACGCAGCAGAAATGTCTTGCCGACTCCGGTGTTGCCGCACAGAACGGCGGCGCCTTTGTTACTGTCGATGAGGTATCGCAGTTTCAGCAGCGCGGCCTGGTGAGTGCGGCTGCGGAAGAAGAAAGCCGGATCCGAATCACACTCGAACGGCTTGCTGTCGAGGTTCCAGTACTGAGCGTACATCGCCTGCCTGTTTCTTTGAGTCGACTGATGGATTCAATTTCGCCGCGGTCAACGACAGCGATCATTCAGGTCGTCGTTCAACGTGTCTCGATGCTGCCCGTCAGCCAGACTGCCTGGTTCGCTGTCACTCGGGCACCGACGACTTGCGACGGTGCGTTATCGGGCTGCCGGAAATCGGCCTGCTGAATGGCCGGTGCTGATCGAGGGTCGTTAATAATGATCGGTCGGCCGAATCGCGGAGCGTCGTCATCAAAAGATGGTTCGAAGTCCGGGGTCGATGTTGAAGCGGTCGATCGATTCAGGAAGCTCGATTCGCTGGCGAAGTTCTGCAGCTCGGGTTCGGCATCATCGTCGAAGTTGAAGTCCGGGTTGACGCTGCCTGAGGACGGATTCGCTGAATTGCTCATTCCGAGTGCGCCCAGAGCGTCGTCCAGTTGTTGCTCGGTCGGATCAGAATCCGCGACGGAATCCGAACCTGACTGGAACGCCACGATCGTGATGACGGTCGCGAGTGCCAGGCAGCCGCCAATAATCAGTGATTTCGGCTGGCGACAGATTTCGAGCACGCTTGGTGGCGACATGGAGTTCTTCTGCGAACTCTTCTGGCGTTTCTTAGGGCGCGTGGGCATGAAGCCTCCGAGGAAAGACGATCGGGTCTCTCATTGACCATCGGCAGTAGGCGGTGCCGGTCTTGAGGGATTTTCCGAAATTAACGATCAGGTCGACTTTGCAGGCTCCGGGCTGCCTGGAATGGGAGCCTGACTACTGCGAAGGATGCTCGATTCGGTGTGTTCGGGCAGGACGGTTCTCTACGATCCCGCTTCGCGGCCGGCTGGACGGTCCAGCGACTTCTCTTTGTCAGGCTCTGAGGCACGCATCCGACGATGGATTTTCTGCAGGTATCCGGGCGAAACATTCTGGTCATGGGCGTCGCGAATCGGAAAAGCGTGGCGTACCACTCGGCCAAAGTTCTGGCGGACGCCGGAGCGAACGTAATTTTCAGCGTTCGTTCCGAGCAGCGTCGCGAGGCTGTCCAGAAGTTGTTTCCGGACGCTCCGTGTTTTCTCTGCGATGTCGAGGATCAGGCTCAGATTGATCGGCTGCGGGATGACGTGACCGAGCTGCTGGCTGGTTCGAACGGTGACGGCTCGGAGGACGGCGGCACGCTGCACGGAATCGTGCATTCGATCGCGTTTGCTGATTACTCGGCTGGCTGGCTGCCGTTTCACGAGACTCCGCGGCCGGCATTTTTGCAGGCGATTGATCTGTCGTGCTATTCGCTAATTGCCGTTTCGAATGCGTTTCGAGAGTTGCTCGACAAAGAGCACGGCAGCGTGGTCACGATTTCGATTTCGACGACTCGCATGGCGGCAGAAAACTATGGCTACATGGCTCCTGTGAAGGCGGCGCTGGACTCGTCGATTTGCTTCCTGGCGAAGGCGTTTTCGAAGTTTTCAACTGTTCGGTTCAACGCGGTTTGCCCCGGTCTGCTGAAGTCGTCAGCGTCGGCCGGAATTCCAGGCTACGTCGACAGCTACCTCTATGCTGAAGAAGCGACGCTGCGAAAACAGGCCGTTCGAACTGGAGAAGTCGCTGACACTGTCGCGTTTCTGCTGAGTCCTCGATCGTCCGGCATCAACGCTCAGGGCATCGTGATAGACGCGGGAATGTCGACAAACTACTTCGATGCGGACCTCGTGAACCGCGGAAACTGATTTTCGAATCCGCTAGCCAGACACCAGCGTGGACTCAATCCGTGGCCGACAAACCGCTACTTAACGTCGTGCTTTACCAGCCGGACATTCCGCAGAACACCGGCAACATCGGCCGGACGTGTGTCGCCGTCGGGGCGAAGTTGTGGCTGATTCGTCCGCTGGGATTTCGGCTGGACGAGAAGCATTTGCGGCGGGCCGGGATGGACTATTGGCAGCACCTCGACTGGGAAGCGGTCGATTCGTGGGAAGAGGTTCGAGACCGACTTCCGGACGCCAATGTCTGGTGCCTGACGAAGTTCGCGACTCGGATGGTGTGGGACGCCGATTTTCAGCCGGGCGACATTCTGTTGTTTGGCAGCGAATCTCGCGGGCTGCCTGATCGGATTCGCGAAGAGCAGCCCGGTCGCAATCTGAAGCTTCCGATGACCGATCTCGTTCGGAGCCTCAATTTGGCCAGTACGGCGAATACGGTCGTTTACGAAGCGATCCGGCAGTTCGGCGGGCTGCCGGAGTGAACACATCGTCGCGCCGGGATGGCGTTTCCTTTCGATGTGGCTGCAATTTCGATAAAACGCGGCCATTCAAAAACCGCAATAACCAACAAAACTCCAGATCTTAGAGCTGTTATGAGTACTGAAACGTTCCCCATCGATTTGTCACAATTCAAAGCCCTGCCACTGGATCCGTCGAACGCGACGTTGACCGATGAGCAGCGAGCAACTCTGACTGCAAATATTCAGCTGTGCCGCGACGCGATTATCTTTTTCACGGCGGTTGCTGACGCCAAAGGTCTCGGCGGCCACACCGGCGGCCCATACGACACCGTTCCGGAAACGATGATTGCGTACAGCTTTATGCTGAACGCTCAGGCCGGCGGAGCCACTGACTGCGTGCCGGTTTTCTTCGACGAGGCCGGGCACCGAGTCGCAACTCAGTACCTGATGGCCGCTCTGGAAGGAAACCTTCCGATCGAGAAACTGCTGCACTATCGCGAGTACCTCAGTCACCTGCCGGGCCATCCGGAACGCGATCACGAGCGAGGGATCAAGTTCTCGTCAGGCCGACTTGGGCATATGTGGCCGTTTGTAAATGGCGTTGCGATTGCCAATCCCGGCAAAGTCACCTTCATGCTGGGTTCTGACGGTTCGCAGATGGAAGGCAACGATGCCGAAGCCGCTCGGCTGTGCGTCGCTCAGAATCTGAACGTGAAGCTGATCATCGACGACAACGACGTCACGATCGCCGGTTTCCCATCGGAATACCTGCCCGGTTATAGCGTCGCGAAAACGCTGGAAGGACACGGCATCACCTGCGACATCGGAGACGGGGAAGACCTCGACGGGCTGTACGCTCGGATGTGCAAAGCGGTGACGACTCCGGGGCCGTACGCTCTGATTAACCGCCGCAAGATGTGCCCAGGCATCGACGGGCTGGAAGGCTCCAACCACGGTCACGACGTCATCAAAACGGCCACCGCCATCGACTACCTCGAAAAACGCGGTCGCGACGAAGCAGTGACCTTCCTGCAGAGCGTCGTAAAAGGACCGGGTGGTCCGTCTTATCGAGGCTCGACCGGAGCCGGCAAGAACCGTTCGGCGTTCGGAACAATCGTGAACGGCATTCTCGGCGGGATGTCAGAAGAGGATCGCGTTCGCAAAGTCCGAGTCTTCGACAGCGACCTGGAAGGCTCGTGCGGCCTGGACAGCATTCGTAAGGAATATCCGGAAGTCGTCGTTCGCGGCGGAATCATGGAACGCGGCAACTTCTCGGCAGCGGCCGGTTTCGGATTCGAAGCAGGTCGACAGGGCATCTTCGGAACGTTCTCCGCGTTCCTGGAAATGATCGTTTCCGAAGTCACGATGGCCCGGCTGAACAACGCCAACGTGCTGAGCCACTTCTCGCACGCCGGGTGCGACGACATGGCCGACAACACGTGCCACTTCGGCCTGAACAATATGTTCGCCGCAAACGGCCTGCCGGACGACGGCAAGGATCTGACGCGGCTGTACTTCCCGATCGACCAGCATCAGTTCAAAGCGTGTCTGGAGCGAATTTTCCACGATCCCGGCCTGCGGTTCATCTTTTCGACCCGTTCAGCCGTGCCGGATATTCTCGACGAAAACGACAAGCCGTTTTACGGAGACGGCTACGAGTTCGTTTCCGGCAAGGACGACGTCATTCGAGAAGGCACCGCCGGATACATCGTTTCCTTCGGCGAGACGTTGTACCGGGGTTTAGACGCGGTCATTCAGCTCAAAGAAGACGGTCTGGACGTCGGCCTGATCGGCAAAGCGACGCTCAACGTCTACGACGAGGAAGTGATGCAGAAGCTGGCGGCTGCTCCGCTGGTTCTGGTCGCTGAGTCGTTCAACGTTTCGACCGGTCTGGGCTCGCGATTCGGCAGCGAGTTGCTGAAGCGAGGCTTCAAAGGCTCGTACTCACACATCGGAACGAACAAAGAAGGTTCTGGCGGATTGTGGCAGCAAATGGGCTACCAGGGTCTTGATTCAGCGGGGATTCAGGCGGCGGTGAAAGAACTCGCTGGCAAGTAAGCCGAGCAAATCAGCACCCTACCAGTTAAGAACGCCCGATCGAGCGATGCTCGGCCGGGCGTTTTCGTTTGTAAGCGTTCCTGCATGCAACGCCCGAATGGCTCAGATGGACGGCTGGAAGCCCATGACCTGGAACTTGGCCAGTTCCATCGTCGTCGGCAGTCGCACGGAGCAGATCTGGTCGTAAGCGAGGATGACCTTGCGAGTTCCGAACTGGTCCGGCTTGTCCCGTTCGAGCAGCAACAGCCCGCCCGAGATCATGAACGCCTGAAACGGAATGGCTTCGCCCAACGAGGTGACGACCATGCCTTTTCGCTCGATTGCGTCCGGCCATCCCTCGAACATTGCTTTCCAGGCGGCTGTCGTTTCCATTCTGCGGCTCCTGATCTTTAGTCGGCGCATAAAAAATGCCCGAGCCTTTAAGAAGCTCGAGCATTTCGAGATGACCCCAACGGGATTTGAACCCGTGTTGCTGGCGTGAAAAGCCAGAGTCCTAGGCCACTAGACGATGGGGCCGGCCAGTAGGCTGCGTAGATTACTTTTCGACGAAGAGGTGTCAACGCTCCAGCAAAACTCTTACCGAAAAACCAGGACACGTGCGATTCGGGGACCGGTCATTCCGACCGTTCGGGAGTTTCCTGTTGCGTCAGAGCCTGCTCGATCGCTTTGTGGACTTCCTCGCGGTGGATGGGAACGTCGCGGGGAGCGTCAATTCCGATCCGGACACGGTCGCCGCGGACGTCCACGATCGTGATGACGATCGACTCGTTGATAACAATCTTCTCGCTCTTTTTTCGTGACAGAACCAACATGGCTGTCTCCTCAAGGCAGCTCGCGTATCTTTCAGCCTGTCAGAGGCTTACGAAAGTATG
>JBLFXD010000179.1:0-9858 GCA_047611045.1 Planctomycetaceae bacterium
TTTCCAGCGAGCCGCCAGCGATGACCTTGAAGATCGGTTCGTGCCGCAACGCATCGTGATCGTTCTGATCTTCGTAATCAGCGAGGATGCCGAAGACGCGAGCCCGTGTCATTTCAAGAAACGAATGGGTCGTGTAGCGGACGTCCCGCGTGTCCTCCAGAGCGTCCGCGAACCGCCGAGTGAACCCCAGCGCTTCATCAAACTCCCGCATCGGAAGCAGCCCGGCATCGGACGTCAGCTGAGCGCTGGAAGTCTCAACGATGATCGGTTTACTTCCGAGAAATCCCAATGTACGTTGCCAGACAGACTGTGAATTCATTTCGGGCCTCCATGCTGCCACCTAAATTGATCGCTAACGATCACTTAGACGCACTCGAAGGCCATTCAGATCCCGAAACTCTGAATAATCCGCGCTAGCGAGATCTCCCGGCTCCTCGACGGTATCGGCTGCATGAGCCGCTTTCCGAATGCGATTTACACTCACACGCATTGCCGTCTGCGGGCTTATTTTTCAGCAGCTCCTTCAAGAGCCACCCAGGATCGATTCTGGTAGCTGCAACTGCAACCGGCTGAGGCATCCGGCACGAGCACGAGCCCGCCGACGGGCAGCGCGTTGATCCAGCAACCAGGGCGGATGCCGCCGTAGTTTTCTGTGCCGGCCTTCCGCGTGAGGTCGTGATAGCCGAGCGTTCCGGAGCGGAACATCAGAAGGTTCTTCGAGCCGGAAACCTGACCGCATCCGTACGACTTGGGGACGGCCATCGCTATTGCTTCGCCAGTCATCAGGTCCAGCGCGGACGGATGCGCGATGATCGACTTGTCGTTGATCAGTGGGCGAGTTCGGTAGCTGACTTTCTTTTCCCATAGCCGGTATCCGCCTCCGCCATGAAAGGCCGCGATCCGGCCGCCGACTTCGGAAGGCAGTCGGAACGACGTCGGCTGATAGAACATCAGCAGGACGTCGTGACTCTCGCTGAACGCGAGCGCTGTTCCGAAGATGTCCTTCTGAGAGTCCCAAACGGGTTCGCCGGACTTTACGTCGAGAGTCACCAGCTTGCCGGTGGCCTGCCCGACCGGCTTTTTCTTTGGGGGTTCACCTCGCCGCGCCGGCGCGTTAGCCAGCAGATCGTCGACGGCGAGAACACGGTCGATCAGATAGAGCCGGCTGGCTCCGATGGCGATCGCGTTGTGTCGGATCGACTCTTTCGCGTCGTAACGCCACAGCAGTTTTCCGGTTGCGACTTCGTAGGCAAAGAGCGAGGTCGACTCGGAGAATTGCCGCTCCATGTGGCTGTCGGCTCGGATGTAGGCGTGCTTGACGATGTGCGACTCGTTGGCTGTCGACCCGAACAGGATTCCGTTTTCGCACGCGATGTAACCCCAGACTGCTGGTTTCCCATCGGGGTGCGTCGGGGTCGGGTACGTCGTTTTGACTTTGCCTGTTGCGGTGTCGATGCGGAAACATTGCTTTCCGTTGCGTAGAAAGATGCTGTCACCAGCGATGCAGATGTTGCTGCCGGTCACGGCTGTGCCTGCCAGGTGGTCGGCGTTGTAAGCGTCGAGAATTCCCTTCTGCTCGAATCTCCAAAGTGGCAGCCCGTTGTACGCGTCGACGGCGATCAGCTCGTCGATCCCCTCAGCAAAGAGTCGACCTTCGTGAAACAGTGGCGACGGACCTCGACCATGACGCTGCGGCAGGTTGAGGTCGATGTCTCGAAACCAGACGGCGGTCAGTGGTCCTTTGACTTCATCGGTCGAGCACAGTGTGTTGGCCGGATTCGAATACAGGTGTGTCCAAGAACCGGCGCCAGCGAGATTACCGCGAGTCTTCACCGTCATCGAACCGGATTGACCGAAACAGGCGACGCCTCCGTACGGACGCTGAAGTCGAGCTACCTCGGCAGCATCGACCGGCTGTTTGGCATCGCTCAATGAGCGACTGGACACGACCAGGTTGGCAAAGAATTTCGGCAGGTTGGTGTCGTCAGGATTGCCTTCGTGAATTGTCACTCGCGAGCCGTAAAGGCCAGCGGCGATTAGTTTCTTTCGTGCAGATGCCACCTTTTCAGGATCCGCTTCGATTCCAACCACGTGCAGATCGCATTGCTTCGCGAGTTCGTACGCGAGGGCTCCGTCTCCACAACCGAGGTCGACGCAGAACCCGCGGCTGACTCCCGAGCGTTTCAGAATCTCTCTGGCTGCCTGCTTTGTGGCCTCGTTCGAGTGATAGGCGACGTCGGATGCGCGAGCCGTCAACTCAACTCCCGCGATGCCTGGTTCGGCCGCGTTTGAGTAACAATGCACGGCGCCCGTGTCGGTGCTCACGTAAAGTCGGCCGTTGGAAGCGGCAAGCCCGTAGGCAACTCCGTCAGTTTCGTCCGACCAGTTCATCTTCTGCGTCGCCAGATCGATTGTGCCGATGCGGTTTCCGTTGCTGGTTACTGCCGTGTGGCCAGCGACGATCAGTGCCGTGCCGGTCGGGACGTTCGAGATGGTCCAAAGTGATTCGTGAGCTGGTACTTTGGTCGCGTTTCCTTTTCGGTCCGTGCCGTCCTTCAGGACTGGTTTAAGTGCCCGAAGCTGGCCGCTGGCTCCGTGTACTACGCCTCCTGGGAATCGTGCGACAGTGCCGACGACACGGTCAGCCAGCATTGATCCATCGTCTGTCCGGTACGCGTAGCCGCCGTTGTAAAGAAGCTCCCCGAAGACCATCGCCGATGTGTCGCCGCGTTTTGTGTTCTCCTGAAGACGATAATAATCGAACTTGCCGGTTGATCGTTCGAAGGCTGCTGGCACGGCTCGGCCGGTTGGGACAAACAGTCGATCGGCGTTTGCCAGCAAGTAGCCCTGAGCAGACACACCGCTCTTCGCGTTTGCTCCGCCGTGAGGTTGGGGCATATCGATGCCGCCGGAACTATCGTTCGTCCAGACGATAGTTCCGGTGTCGGGATTCATGGCTCGTATGAAGATGCCTTCGGATTGCCAGATGCCGGCTCCCCAGTAAAGCAGCCCATCGTGGATGACCGGGCCACCGCGAGCGGGCCACTTCGAGATGATCTGCGTGTTGCCGAGCACTCGATCGTCGCTCGGGCCGCCTCGCCACCGATCGATCAGTTTGCCGTTCGAAAGCGCCAAGGCGTAGAGGAACCCGTCATCGCTGACGACGAACAAGCGATCTTTCCAGACGACCGGAGCAAACCGAACCGGCCCGCCGGTCATGAAGGTCCATTCTCCGGCCCCCGTTGACGCATCCAGGGCGGTGACTGTTCCGTCGACCGAGTTTCCAAAACAAACGAGATCATTCGCGACAACAACGTGCGAGGCTCGGTCGAAACTCATCCGATCGTCGCGCGGCCAGGCGGGACTCGGAGCATGAATCGGGTGGAAGGACCACCGTCGTTTGAGTTTTGCTGGTAACTCGTCAGCGGTGTAGCCACTGCGAGCTGAGTCGCCTCGCCACGTTGGCCAGTCGGCAGCAGCAGCTACCGAGCCTGCGGAAAATGAGACTGCCAGAATGCTCGCCGTACACGCTGCGATGATCGACTTCGTCATTGATCGGCTTTCCTGAAAACTGTGCCGAGGGAACTATCGGCGTTTGGAATTCGTCATTGTGTATCTGAGGTTGAACTGATGCTCGGCGGAGTCAGGGACGACTTTCGTTCCTTTGCAGAATTCGTTTTTTGAGGGGATCCAAGTGCGGACTTCGATTCGGTTTTCCTGAGGAACGAATCGCATGACTCGGAGTCCGTTCGAACCGTAATCCGACAGGACCTCGTGGATCAGATTACCGTGCTCGGCGAACGTAGACTGGTGCATCGCCTGAGTTCTGCTCTGGTCGCCGCAGCAGATCATGAACAGGTTGGGATGCTTACGGAAGCACTTGTCCCACATTTGCTGCGGCGTGTTGCCTCGCTTGCCGTGGCACTTCTTCCATTGCATCCGCCCTTTGGTCGCATCGAAATAGTCCTGCGGCTCTTTTGGTTTATCGCGTGGGCCGAGCCCCATGTGCGACGTCACGAGTGCTCGGCGGTTTGAATGCTGAGTCAGGACGCCGTCTGCCCAGGCGAGAACATCGTCAGGAGCGTTGCATTCGAGATGGAGGAATACGAAGTCGAATCCTTCGGCAGAGAACAACTGAAAACTGTTGGCGTTGTTTCCGGAGATGGTGACTCGCCCCGCTGGACTCTTGAAGTGTCCGCCGTACCAGGCAAAGTCTTTGTACCGCGACGCCGGGAAGAATTCCTGAAACAACGACGAGTCGCCAGACCCCACCATGTCATGATTGCCGACCGAGATTCCGTAGGGGATTCGACCGTGCAGTTTATCCATCATGGATCTCGCAACGGACCATTGTTCTCGATTGTTGACGTCCACAATGTCGCCGACGTGTGAAACGAAGGCGATTCGCTGTGTTGTGAGATTCCTGGCGATCCAGTCGGCGTACGATTCAAACACCGGATTCGTCACTGGCTCCGTTCCGCCTGTTTTCTCGTCGTCCTTGCCGCCGCGATAATGTTGTGTGTCTGGAATGACGGCGATGCTGAATGTGCCCTGCGGAGCTGGTGGAAACTCTTCAGCCAATCCGATGCTGGCGATCATCGTCAAGCAAATGAGCACGCCGGCCAGTTTTCGGGCGTGCTCCATGAAGGCGCGAGGGACAGCCGCAACGCATCGAGGACACAGTGCGATCCGCCGCCAGGCTGCGGTTCGGAATTCGTCTGATCGAGAGCTGTGGCCTGGCATGGTTGTCATTCTCGTGTTGACTGAATTTGCTTCGATTCGATGACCGTTGCTTTCGGTCATCAATGCTGCAGTACCAGCGAAGGATGGTGCGGCTTTGCGATCCTGGGATCAAGGCTGGAGGCGTGGACCGATTCCCGCTTGCGAACCAAACGAACTTGAAAACGAAAGCGGCCGACTTCTCGATTGAGAGGTCGGCCGCTGGTTCAATGTTCGAAAATCAGCTCAGCTTCGTTTAAGAACCGGCACCCGTTCCGGTCGAGCCGGCTGGTGGTTTGCCGTTTTTCCATGGGCCGGCCAGGGACATGTAGTCAGGTTCTTCAAGCAGGCTGCCGTAATCGCCGGCTTTCCAACCGGCGATGTGGTTTGGCTTCTGACGTTCGTGGGATTTCTTTTCCCACTGCTGCGACCAGCTTCCGTCTCCGTCGCTGATCGTGCCGGTTTCGGCGTCGAAGTGGAAGACCTTGCCTTTGCGGTAACTCTGAGCGCCAAGGTTCACCACGGCGATTGCGGCTGCTCCCAGGTCTGGCGGGTTGTTACAGGCTTGCTGATCACCTTCGGCCATTGCTTCCAGCCAGTTGCCGAAGTGGGCGTAGGTCGTGTTGTCGACCGTGCCTGTTGGAATAGTTTCCAGCTTGAGCTTGCTGTTGCGAGTAACCTGCGGCCGTTCAGGAAGGAACTGGAAGCTGTCAAAGCCTTCTCCGTTGCCGAAAATGAACGAGCCGTGGTGACCTCGGATGAGCTGCTGAATGCGGCTTTCCTGATTGCACATGGTCGAGCTGACCAGGCCCTGGACACCTTCCGGGAAGTCGGCAGCGACTGTGGCGACATCCGGCACGTCGCGGCCGTCATATTCCATGAAGATACCGCCGGCGCCGACGACTCGGCCAGGAAATCGCAGCCCGGTCGCTTTGAGCATTGCCGTCGTGCGATGAACGAACAGGTCTGTGTACATGCCCGAACCGAAGTCCCAGAACCGTCGCCACTGTCTGTAGACGGCTCGGTCAAAGTCGCGTTGCGGAGCGAGTCCCTCGTTGACGCCGAGCCAGCGTTTCCAGTCGATGTTGCGAGGGTTCATCTGCTCTTCGAGCTTGTAGTATCGCCACTGGCCTTGAGCCGAGTTTCGGAAGTACTCGGTCTGGTACATCAGGACCTTGCCGAGCTTTCCGTCCTGCAGCATGCCGCGGACCTGATCCCACAGAGGCAGGCTGGTTGACTGCACGCCGACCTGCATGACCTTGCCGGTCTTCTCCCAGGCTTTGACGACTTCCAGACCTTCTTCGACCGAGTGGGTCATCGGTTTTTCGCAGTAGACATGGCAGCCGGCTTCCATCGCGTCGATGGTTTGCTTCGCGTGCCAGTGGTCCGGAGTGCCGACACAAACCGCGTCGAGATTCTCTTTCTCGAGCATCTCGGTGTAATCGAGATAACCTTTGCAGGCGTAACCGGTTGCCTTCTGAATGTAGTCAGTCGCCTTGTCCCGATTGACTGAATAAACATCCGCGGCGGCGACGAGCTCGATGTTCGCTCCGTCTTTGTGGTGCTTGCAGAGTGTTTTGACGTGAGCACCGAATCCACGACCACCCGGTCCGATGAATCCGATGCGAAGTCGCTCGTTCGAGCCCTTCGCTCGGGCGGGCGCAGGGGCGACCAAAGAAGCAGCGGCAGTGGCTGCGGCGACGGTGCCTGTTGTTTTCAGAAATCCTCGGCGGCTGACATCACTCATGGGATCACTCCGGAATCTGGGTTCGTGAAAATGTCTGATGGGACAATAAAAGCAAGCTCGCAAATCAGTATGGCGAGCGGTTTGTGATTCGAGGCTCGAATGCGGACTGGCATGATTGTCGGCAGTCGTCGCTCAGCATTCAACAATGGCGTGGAGTTTGGTCGAGCGGAGCTGAGAAGATAGTCGCTTCAATTTTCGAGTCGATCCAGATAGCTTCACGGCGTAATGCGATGTCGCGGTCGCCAATCCGCGTACGTCAGTGATTCCTCGATTCAATATCTGATCAGAGTGCCATGTCGACCATTCACCGCCCAATTGATGACTCAATCCGCCCCACAAGCCAGAAACCCGGAAGATCGTCTTCCGTAATTGTCTGCCTCGTGCTGGGACTTTCTGGATGCACGCAATCGGGGAACGACGAATCCACTGTTCCGCCCGTGCCAGTTGCCGAGTCCTCATCCGCCGAGACGCCAGCGTCGGAGTCCGGCAGTGCTGACGGCGAGTCCAAGCATCGTCATTACGAGGGAATTGGGTTCGCGATTCCGAACTCCTGGCAGGAAATTCCGAACGTCAAGATGATCGATTCGAAATACATCATTCCGTCCGAACACGGCGATATGGAGATGACGCTGACGTCGATGGGCGGCGGTGCTGACGGAAACATAAATCGGTGGGTTGGTCAGGTCGGGCGTGACCCAGGCGAGGAGCCCAGCATGTCTACGATCGAAGTCGCCGGCATCAAATCCCGCATGGTTGATGTCCGAGGCTCGTTCAATTCGACGGTCGGTGACAACAAGGGGCGACAGGAAGATTGGCGTTTGATTGGCGTCGTGGTCCCGATGCCACGAGACTTCACGATAAAGCTGGTCGGGCCTCGCGAGGCAGTCGTCGAGTTTAAGGATGAGCTGGATGCGTTCCTGAAGTCGGCACATCTGGATCACTGATTTTCGAACTCTCAACTCTTAACTAAGCATGAAACTAACATTTCACGGTGCGGCGGGCGAGGTCACCGGAAGTCAGCATCTGATCGAAGCTGGCGACCGACGGATTCTGCTGGACTGTGGATTGTTTCAGGGACACCGTGCCGAGTCGCGGGCGAAGAACGAGCAGTTTCATTGTCGACCAGCGGATCTTGATGCCGTCATTCTTTCGCACGCTCACATTGATCACAGCGGGAATCTGCCGGGGCTATACAAGGCGGGGTTTCGAGGAGACGTTTTCTGCACGGCCGCGACGATGGATGTCGCGCAGCTGATGCTGGAAGACAGCGCGAAGATTCAGGAAGAGGACGCTCGTTACCTCACACAGAAGTTTGGAGAAGGCCATCCGGGAACCGAACCGCTTTACACTCGCGAGCATGTTGACGTTCTGCTGAAGCAGTTTCAGCCGCTCAGTTTTCACGAGTGGCACCAGCTGGCGGATGACGTGCGGATTCGATTTTCGGATTCCGGGCACATTCTCGGCTCGGCGATCACTGAGATCGAGATCGTCGAGGATGACGAAAGCCGCCGCATCGTCTTTACAGGCGATCTTGGTCGGCGCGGGCTTCCGCTGTTGCGTGATCCCGAAATCGTCGAAGGCTGCGACGTCCTGATTACTGAGTCGACTTACGGAAACCGCGTCCACCCTTCGGCCAACGATATCAAAGGCGAGCTGCTTCGCATCATCAACGAAGCGTCGATTGTCGGCGGACGAGTGATCATTCCGGCCTTCAGCCTCGGTCGGACTCAGCACCTTGTCTACTTTCTGAACGAGCTTCACAACGAAGGCAAACTGCCGAACGTTCCGATCTTCGTCGACAGCCCACTCGCACGACGAGTCACGCGAGTCTACCGCGACCACAAAGACATCATGGATTCCGAGGTTCAGGAGTTGCTGCGTCACGATCAGGATCCGTTCGGCTTTTCGGGGATGACTTACGTCGCGACGCAGCGTGAGAGCATGGAGCTGAATCATCGCCAGGGACCGTTCGTCGTGATCTCGGCCAGCGGGATGTGCGAAAGCGGCCGAGTCGTGCACCATCTGAAGCACGCGGTCTCAAGTCCCGAGAACACGATCGTGCTGATCGGCTTCCAGGGGCGGCACACGGTTGGCCGGAGAATCGCGGAACGGCAACCGTCTGTGAAATTCTTCGATAAGGAGTATCCTCTGCGAGCCAACGTCGAAGTACTGAGCGGCCTGTCGGCTCACGCGGATGCTCAGGACTTTCGATGGTGGTTTGAGAAGATGCACGCGACGTCGAGCATCGGGCGGGCGTTCATCGTTCACGGCGAGGAAGAGCAGGCGAGGGCTCAGGCACAGGTGCTCGAGGAATTCTGCGACGAGCCACCGATCATTCCGGAACCTCATGTCGCTTACGAAGTTTGATGGCCTACGAATTTTGAGTAGAGCAAGGCAGCCAGCAAGGTGAATTGGGACGACCTCAGAGGACACCGAGATCAGATTGAGATGCTGCGTCGTTCGATCGAACGCGGGCGGCAGGCTCACGCGTATCTGTTTGCTGGTTCGCCGGGGATTGGTAAATCGCGGTTCGCTCGGATATTTGCTCAGAGTCTGTTCTGCGAAATGCACGACGACACTGAGTTGCTGGCTTGCGGAGATTGTTCGCCGTGCCGACAGATGAATGCCGGATCGCATCCCGACTATTTCGCAATCGGCTGCCCGGAAGGGAAGAACGAGATTCCAGTCAGCGTCTTTTATGGCGAAAAGGAACGCCGTGGTCAGGAAGGTCTCATCCACGACCTTTCTTTGCGACCGATGGCCGGCACGCGGCGCATCGCGGTACTGGACGATGCCAACCGCATGAATGAGGAAGGCGCTAATGCGATGCTCAAAACGCTCGAAGAGCCGCCGCCGAATTCGATGCTGATTCTGATTGCCGAAAATCTTGACGCGATGCTGCCGACGATTCGGTCGCGTTGTCAGCTCGTTCGTTTTTCAGCGCTGGCGGCAAGCGACGTTTCTGACCTGTTGCTCGAAAACGAAATCGCGACGACTCCCGAAGAAGCGGCGGCCGCTGCGGCGATGTCGGAAGGAAGTCTGCACATCGCGTCTCAACTGCTGAACCCGGCGTTGCGGTCACTTCGGCTGAAACTCTACGACGCTTTGGCAACGGCAGACTTGAGACCGATCGACGTGGCGAAGGCAATGACGGCAGGCATCGACGAACTCGGCGGCGACACCAACGAGCAACGCCGCAACGCCGGTTGGCTGATCCGGTTTGCGCAGGAGTTTTACCGGCAAACTGTGCTGCAGCTTTCCGGGGATCATCTGCCGGCGGGGCAAGGTTCGGAGATTATTGCCCGGTTTACTTCGCTGCTGACCGCGCGCGGCTCAAAAGGTGTCGAGCTGGCAATGGCACTTTTCGATCGCTGCGTGCTTGCCGAAGATCA
>JBLFXD010000180.1:0-9813 GCA_047611045.1 Planctomycetaceae bacterium
CAACTCGATCGTTGCACTTGAGATGGGATTCCGCGAGTTCCGAAAACACGGAGTTCCGATACGAAATATGCAGGTTCTCACGAATTGACATGACTATTCCGGAATCCAAATCGAATACGGAAACTCCTCAACCGAATCGCCGGTGGAAGTGGGTTGTCATCGTCGTCGCCGTTGTGGTTCTGATTTCGACCGCGAGGCCGGCGTGGCATTTGTTGTCGACAGCCTGGCGTGATTCCAGAGAGGTCGAGATCATTCCACGGGGCCAGGTGGATGATGCAAGCCGACTCAATCAGACCGTCGTTGCCGATGTGGCCGATGTTCCCATCGAGATGATCCGCGCAGAACAGGAGTTGATTGAGTTGCTGACGCGAGCCCGGCAGGAGGGGCTACGCGTCTCGGTGGCTGGAGCACGGCACAGCATGGGTGGGCACACGATCTACCCCGGTGGCCTTTCGATCAACATGCTGCCGCTGAATCAGTTGGAACTCGATCCCGAGCGCGAAATTCTTCGCGTCGGAGCGGGTGCTCTGTGGAGCGAGATCATCCCATTTCTAGACAAACGCGGCTGGTCGGTTGCTGTTATGCAGTCCAACAATTCGTTTTCCGTCGGCGGGTCGCTCAGCGTGAACTGTCACGGCTGGCAACATGGCCGGCCGCCCATCGCCTCGACCGTCGAGTCATTTCGACTTATGAAGGCCGATGGCTCAATCGTCACGTGCAGCCGAAATGAAAACGCCGACCTGTTCTCGCTCGTACTGGGTGGCTACGGGCTGTTCGGAATCATCCTCGATGCCGAACTACGCGTCGTCCGTAACCGTCGTTACCTGGTGGCCAGTTATGTCATTCCGGCGGCTGAGGCGATGTCAACGTATCAGGAGAAAGTCGGTTCGAAGTCAGACGCCGCGATGGTCTACGCGAGGATGAATGTTGATCCCGACCATTTTCTTGCAGAGGTCATCCTGAATGTGCTTGCCGAAGACCCTGATCCTCAGGCCGAGATTCCGTCGCTGGCTGAACCCGGACTGGTGAGCATTCGCCGCGCGGTCTTCCGAGGTTCCGTCGACAGCCCGTACGGAAAACGGCTTCGCTGGACCGCTGAGACAAAGCTGCAGCCAACGCTTCGCCGCAGTGCCTTCTCACGAAATCAGTTGCTCAATGAAGGCGTCGAGATCTTCGAAAACCGCCAGGCTGACTCGACCGACATCCTGCACGAGTACTTTGTGCCGCAGGAACGCATCGAGCTGTTCGTCGACCGACTCCGCGAGATCATCCCCGAAGAAAACGGCAACCTGCTCAACGTTACTGTGCGGCACATCGAGCAAGACACCGACACATTTCTGCGATATGCCGACGGCCCGATGCTGTCGCTCGTCATGTTGTTCAACCAGAAGCGAACAGACGAAGGCGAAGCCGCGATGCGGAAGCTTACGCGACGGATGATCGATGCCGCTCTGTCGGTCGGCGGCCGCTACTATCTGCCATACCGGCTGCACGCGACGGAAGAGCAGTTTCAGTCGGCCTACCCGATGGCGCGAGAATTCTTCGAGAAGAAACGCGAGCACGATCCCGACGAGCTGTTTCAGAATCAATTCTATCTGAAGTACGGAGGGGCCGATGTGGGTTCGCAAGAGAATTGACATCGGTTGGCTCGACCTTCTGAGCGCTTGCTTCAACTGTGTGCTGCCGGGTTCCCGGTCTGCGACGATCGATCTGACGGAAGCCGCATGGTCCGCCGACGGCCGTGCCTTCGCGTGCCTTTCCGTCCGCAGTGGACTCGATCTTCTGTTGCAGGCCCTTGAGCTGCCGTCTGGCAGCGAGGTCCTGGTCTCGGCGCTCACAATCCCCGACATGGTCCGGATAATTGAGCATCACGGCCTGGTCGCCGTACCGATCGATCTGCACGATGAAGACGTCTCGCCACGCCTTGAGCTGTTGGGGAAACTCGTCACGGACAAAACCCGTGCCATCCTTGTCGCACAACTGTTTGGCAGCCGTTTCGACCTGACACCGTTTGTCGAATTTGCAACACAGCACGACCTGGTCTTGATCGAAGACTGTGCCCAGGCGTTCGAGGGCGATCGCTACAAAGGGCACGACGAAGCCAACGTGTCGATGTTCAGCTTCGGACCGATCAAAACGGCAACGGCTCTTGGCGGCGGTGTATTTCGCATCAAAGACGAAACGCTGCTGGCCCGGATGAGAGAATTGCAGGCGGCCTATCCCGTACAGACTCGCTGGTTCTTTTTGAAACGCGTTCTGTTTTACTCTCTGTTGAAATTTCTCGGCGGCAAGCTTGCTTTTGGTCTATTCGTGCGCACGTGCCGGCTGTTGGGGAAGGACTTCGACCAAGTCCTCAACGGCTCTATCCGGAACTTTCCCGAAGACAGATTCTTCGCGAGCCTCCGCCAGCAACCATCCTTCCCGCTTCTGCGTCTCATGGTCCGTCGCATCCGCCAATATCGGAACGAGGATCTCGACCGCCGCGCCACGCGAGGTGCTCTTTTGGCAAGCTTGCTCCCACTCGAAGACAGTCCCGGAGCCGCAGCCGATCCTCACTCGTTCTGGATCTTTCCATTGCGAGTCCCGGATGCAGAAGGCGTCGTGGCCGCACTGCGAGAAGCCGGATTTGATTCGACTGTCGACAATTCTCTGCAGCCCGTCAAGGCAACGGACGGCCGATCCGACGCCGATCCGAAAACGGCACGGCGGCTACTGAATTCGGCCATCTTCCTGCCGGTTTACGAGGGCATGCCCGAGTACGAAATCCGCCGGATGGCACAAATCCTCAGACCGCTTCTGTCCTCGAACGAACGACCGCTTTCGCAACCCGAAGAAGCATCGCAATAAGAAGTCACCGCAGTAAGAAGTCAGGCGAAAACACCAACGCCAAACAGCTCGCCGCAAGTTGATGCGGCGAGCTGTTTCTTTATCAAACTGAACTGTTCGGAAGCGATCTATTTGTCGCGGAAGACTTCGTGGCAGGCGTCGCAGGTTTCGTTGGATGCGTCGAAGATTGATTTCGTTTTATCACCGTCACCGGCTTTGATCGCGGTGTTCAAGCCGCTCATCGCCTGGTGGTACTCTTTCGACCAGGTCGTCCACTGAGGGAGTTTCGCTTTGTCTTTGACTTCGTGCGTGTCGGCTTCCATCGCCAGGCCAAGAACAACCAGCACGGCGGCGTTTTCCGAATAGTTCTCAAGACGGCGTGGCCGCTTCAGGACTCGGCGAAGCTTGCCGCCCTGGAGTTCCAGCTCTTCCATCATGCGGTGCATGTTGACCAGCTTGTTCCACAGGTGATCTTTCTCGCCCTTCGCACCCTTGCCGGCCAACGCTTCGTTGACGTTGCTGAGCGCGGCCTTTGCATCGTCAAGCTTCTTCGTTTTACTGAGAACGAGCGCGGCGTCCCGAAGCCCGGTCGCGTTGATGCCGGATGCTTCGCCGTCTTTGTGCTCGGCCAATGCCTGAGCGAGACAGGCGATCACGCCAGCGTCTCGGGCGATTGCCTTGGCTTCGATCGCGCGTTCAAAGCTCGCCTCGTTGGTTACGGCCTTCCCGAGGTCTTCGGCTTTCGTCTTCGCAGCGGCGGCCAGTTCTTTCGCGCCGACAGTTTTCGAAACATCAGCCGGGGCACCAGCGACGCCGATGGAAACGGCGGACGCGGCGACAGCGAACAAAGTCAGGCAAACAAGAATACGCTTCATCGGTGTATCTCCAGGCAGAATTAGATTCGTCTAAATTGAGTAAGTACAGATGGGCTTCTTCGAGCAACACTTACATAGTGAGGGGCGATTCTTGCGAGAGCCACAGGGCTTCGTCAAATGACAATGATTCCCGGCCATGCACGGATCGATAACCGCTTGTGCGATCTTCTGCTCGATCTGCTAAATCAGCTGGCCGAGCCCCGAAACGCCAATCTCTTCGCGACAGGCAAACGGTTCGGCGTAAGCGCAGCCAATTGTCCAGCCCCAGTACCTGGCTCGATCGCGGATGTCGTCGAGCAGAGTAGGATGCTCGGAGCCTCGCCCCTGAACAACCTGACTGTCGTAACAGGCGACGGCGTCCATCTTTCGGTCGATCGCCGAGCTGATATCCAGCACGAACGACGGCTTCGGGTGAATTCGCAGGTGAATGCTCCAGTAATAAAATATCCGCGGTGGCCAGAATCGTTCGCCGGTTAAAGGCAACTGGCCGGCCTCGTCCGTGCGGCTCAGCTTGCTCCAGAATCGTGCGGCATCGACCAGCTCGCTCGCGACCACGTGATCGGGATGAGCGTCTTCCCAGTACGGAGCGAGGATCGTTTTCGGTCGGACTTCGCGAAACACGTTCGCGAGCTTCTGTCGAGCTTCGAGCGTGTGCTGCAGTCGCCGATTCGGCAAGCCCAGATTGCCTCGCCATGTCAGGCCGAGAGCTTCCGTAGCGGCGGCGGTTTCGGTCGCTCGCTTCTCGCGCGTGCCGTGCGGAGTCGGCTCACCGTCCGTCAGTTCAAGAACTCCGACCGAGAGTCCCTGCTGAAGCGACGTAATGATGGTCCCACCGACGCTGATCTCTGCATCGTCCGGGTGGGGAGCGACGACGAGCACGTCGAGACCGCCAGTGGGAATACTCATAACTTCAATCCTGACATCCGAAACAGCATCTCACAGAATGTGATCCCCGTGACAAACTCGGCATCGCATCATAGAGTAGGGTATGACAAGCGAAGCGCCGGCGTAACAAAGTGCTGTCAGCGGCGACGTCGAAATGGTACGCCGGCGCTGGGCTTGTCATACCCTACGAAATTCTGTCGGGCAAATGCGGTGGTGGTCCAAAAAGAGAAAGGGCCTCGATCCGAAGACCGAGACCCTTTCCACTCTATCAGTCAGCTTCCGACAGCGAGTGCCGGATCAGTTCTCTACTTCAGCAGACCAAACAGGTTGGAAAGCTTGTTGTTCCGACGGATCGGGAAGAGTGAACGAGCACTCTTTTCTTCCGGCGGAGCAGGAGCAACACCCTTGCCCTTCATCGGAGCAGGAGCTGGCATTGCTGGAGTCGCTGTCGGGGCGGCACAAGCTGGGTTGCACGCCGGGCCAGCCGGAGCACAAGCACCACACTTAGGACCACATGCTGAACCGCAAGCGGCTCCGCATGATGGCTTGCAGCAATCGACAACTTCGTAGCCGCAGAGTTCCAAAGCTTCTTCAGCTTCCTTGCGAACGTTACGATCGCAGTCAGCCAAAGCCATCGTCAGAGCTTCAACAGCTTTGTTACACATGCAGCAGCAGCCGTTGCGACGAACCTGGTCGCCGATTTCGTCAGCAGCTTCACCGCGAACACGCTCATCGCAATCGTTCAGAGCGTAGACCAGAGCAGCCATGACTTCCGGGTTGCAGTTGCAGTTAAACTTATCGCCCAGTCTGTCAATCGCTTTCGCACGGTGCTTGGCGTAGCAGGCAGTCTGAGACGTGTAGATCAGCTCAGCGATTTCGCAAGCGTCTGCACAGCAACGATCGTCGCCGCAGCAAGCGCCTTTGGCACCGCAGGCTGGAGCACAGCTTGATCCGCATTTCGGACCACAGGCTGAAGCACATGGTGCAGCACAGTTGGCTCCCTTAGGACCACAGGCAGGAGCACACGCTGACGCACATGGTACGGCACAGTTTGCACCACCAGGTCCGCAGGCAGGAGCACAAGCTGAACCGTTAGATCCGCAGGCCGGAGCACACTTCGACGCACATGGTGCGGCGCAGTTTGCACCATGTGGTCCGCAAGCTGGAGCACAGGCCGATGCACACGGAGCAGCACAGCTGCTCGCTCTTGGTGCACATGCCGGAGCACAGTTGCTCGCACATGGAGCGGCACAGTTTGCACCGCCAGGTCCGCAAGCTGGAGCACACGCTCCGCCATTCGCTCCGCACTGAGGACCACCAGCTGGAGCACACGCTCCGCCGTTCGTTCCGCACTTAGGACCACATGCCGAGGCGGCAGGTGCACAGCAGCTTGGTTTCGCCGGGCAGCAGTTGCCTGCCTTGCAGCATGGTGCCTGCTGGGTCGAGACCTTTCGCTGGTACTCGAACGTCGTCCCGCAGCACGGTCGGGCAATGGTTGGTTTACAACAACGAGGTTGGCAAGTCGGAGCACAACCGCAGCTCTTTGCGGCTCCGCACTTGCCGCCACCACCGAACATGGATGAGAACAGACCAGCGTCAGCGCTGGCGTTCATTCCAAGTAGGGCGACTACGGCAGTCAGTGATTGGATCCATTTCATTCTTTGCGTCTCCTTGCACTTGAACAGGGTCGCTCGCCAGAGAATCCGGGTTGAGGTCTTCAACTTACGGCGTCTCATTTTCCGATTCGTCATGTCGCCATGACGACTCGCCCGTTGATCCTTAAGTCCATCCCGTTCGGGATGCCCAGGGTTAAGCATCAACAGACACTGGGAGAGACGCCGTGCATGACGCGCGTCACGGTCTCCCGGTCGGACCAGAATTGGCTGGCCAGCAAAAAAGTTGACTCGTCTCCAGGTTTCGAAAATTTTCGAACCGTCACAGACTTCGCCTCTGCGACAGCTCACGCTTCTCAGTCGTCGCTCTAGTTGGAGGGAAACTTCAGTCAGCAGTGCGTCGGGCTCCTCAGCGACCTCTGCACAATCCGACCTTCGTTCCGAGCGATGGATCATCCTGTTCCGAAGCATGCGGCTTTAGTGACAGCTTCGAATCAGTCTGATCAATGGAACCTATCGGTTAGCCAATTTGACGGCCTTGAGCTTTGTAAGTCGCTAAACGACATAGAATTAGACCCATTTTCAGTCTCGTTCTGAGGCCTGATCCGGCTGCGCAGACTGTGGCAGACTTTGACGGCTCGACCATCGCCGAAGATTGCCCGACGACGACATATTGGGTAATATGAACACACTTAGCGAACATACGAAGCACTCGCAGGACTGTGCGAATCGATCCGCCACCGCGCTCCGACTGCCCAGCCTGAGTCGAATGCGCGACGGCTTTCCGCCCGGCTGTCAAACTCGCCATTTGACTTTCACGGGGCAGCATTTGGTCACTTCGGCAGGATTCTTCGTACACAAGTCGGCTGAACAATCACCCCCGCAAGAATCTACAACGTCCAGACCCGACAGGAATCCGGCACGACTGCTCTGGTTGAGATTGCCTGGCGACGGGCCTAATCTGATCCGCAGATATTCCCATCTGACTTCCCCTCGGAGACAACGATGACACGCTCACTCGCTTTCGCACTTGCCACGATGCTCGCTCTTCCGGCCTTCGCCGCAGACGCCGTCAAAGCCCCCGCCGAATCTGACGACATGAAGTCGATCTTCAACGGCAAAGATCTGTCAGGCTGGGACGGCGACTCGCGACTCTGGTCGGTTAAGGACGGAGTCATTCACGGCGAAACGACCGAAGCCGTCAAAGCCAACGGCAACACCTTCCTCATTTGGAAAGACGGCAGCCTGAAGGATTTCGAATTACGGCTCTCATTCCGCTGCAGCGTGTCGAACAATTCTGGAATCCAGTACCGCTCAAAGCACATCACGGACGGTAAGGTCCGCAACGAGTGGGTTGTTCGCGGCTACCAGCACGAAATCCGCAACGAAAACACTCTGCCCAGCGTTTCGGGATTCATCTACGACGAAGGCGGTCTGACCGGCGGCCGCGGCCGGACGTGTCTGGTCGGCGAAAAAGCCGAATGGATCGCAGACGGCAAGAAGGGCAGTAAGAAGGTCACCGGCACGCTGATCACCGCCGACGAGTACGCAAAGCTGTTCAAAGTCGACGAGTGGAACGACGTCATCATCATCGCCAAGGGCCGGCACATTCAGCATTACATGAATGGTCGACTCGTCCTCGACTTCCAGGACGCTGAAAAGAACGCCCTGCTCGAAGGCATCCTCGCCCTGCAGCTGCACGCTGGAAAGCCGATGTGGACCGAATTCAAAAACATCCGCGTGAAGAACAGCAAGTAAATCGCCAGCAGAATTTCTTGCCCCTTTGGACACATGCAGAAACAAATGGGAGGGCGAGGCTCCGTCCGAGCCGCATTTCACAGGCGATTAGTGGCTCGGGCGGAGCCTCGCCCTCCCGGACACCGGACGTTGTTTCTGCACGCTTCCTTGGTGGCGGTGTGTGTTTGTCGTAGGCTGGAACAAGCTCCGCGCAGTTCTGGCAGATCGAACGGTTTTTGACACGCGACTGCCGGAACTCCGCGGAGCTTTTTCAACCTACTTTCATGCCAACCGGAAAGATCACAGTCTTTTCGGGTTATGATGATCCGCTACGCTTGAAAATCGAGCTTCACGATCAGCGCTTGATGCGTGTCTCAAGTTTTTGAGTCTGACCTTCGACATTTCTGAATCGCGATGGCCACGATTTTGCTTTGAGCTTTCCGACGGTGGATCGAGCTGCCGCCCAGCGTTTTTCGTGAATCTGAGCTTCGGCAAGTTTCAACAGGCCGTTTGGCTCCAGCGCTCGCAGGTCGGCGACGTGCTTCCAGTGAGCGATCGCGTCGCCCCAGCGGTTCTGCTCCTGCCGAATGACCGCCAGAGTTTCGTGATGCTCGGCCTCTTCCGGAGCGGATTCGACGAGCGTCGTCACCGCCCGCTCTGACTCCTGCTCGTCGCCTTTCAGTCGCTTCGCAAGGTCTTTGTAGAGGTCAAGATTGTGACGGTCGAAGTCGAGCTGCTCCAGAACCTGAGCAACCGCAGCCTTCGAATTCTTTAATGCGTCGTACGATCGGATCAACGCGGCATGCGTCTCCTGATCGAACGGCTGCAACTCCGCAGCCAGTTGTAGCTGAGCGATCGCGGCTTCGTGCTTGCCTTTTCCAGCGAACACCTCGCCGACCATTCGGCGAATCAGCGGACTGTTCTGTCCCGATTCTTCCAGCTGATCGTCAAGATACTCGACATACCCACTCAGATCAGCAGCCTGCCTGATGACCGATTTCAGTTGACTCGTCGCGCTACGTCGCTGATCGAGCCTCGGGCCCCACGCGATAATTGCTCCGGAGGCCGCATCCACAGCTTCGATCGTATTTCCGAGTCGAGCGTGAGACTGACTCAATGATTGGTAATAGCTCGACAAGGTCCCGTCGCCGATGCCTCGATTCGGCCGTGTCCGCTGAGCCAACGGGATTAACTCGCCGTAATACTTGACGGCCGCCTCGTCCAGCTTCACCTCGACACAAGCCGACGCCAGCAGCGCGATGTTGGATTCTGTCCAGCGTCCGCCACTTCGAAAATGCTCATCCGTTTCCGCAAGCAATCGATCGCGCTGTTCAGGCCGCGAAGAACGGGCGTACGACATCAGCAACATCGTCCGGTACTTCATCGTGTTCGGCGAACTCTTGACGAGCGGCTCCATGATCGGAATCGCCTCTGCCCACCGTTTCTGATGATGCAGCCACTGCGTTAGTTCGTAAAGGTCCGCTTCAGATACACCCCCTTTCTCATGAGCAACCAGCCGAATTTCAATCGCCCGACGGAAATGCTCCAACTCGCCCCACAAGTAGTTCGTCACATAATTCACTGTTCGAGGCGAATCGGGACGCTCGCTAAGCACTTCTTCAGCAACGCGAGCGAACTCATTTTCCTTCGCGTTCCAGAAGTAGCTGTAGTTCTTCCGGAAAAAGTATCCCGACCGTTTTTGCCTTGTCGTCAGTTCTCTACGCAGCTCAGCCAGCACGAGCTTCAGCACCCGTGGCTCCAGGTCAGCAGCCTTGCCCGCAGCCTGCTGCCGCCACCATGCCATGTTGTGCCCGCACTGGCTCCAACCATCCTGCCAACCGTTTCGCAGATGCCTCGGCCAGTTCTCGACACGGTCC
>JBLFXD010000181.1:0-9809 GCA_047611045.1 Planctomycetaceae bacterium
AAACGTCAGCGACGTCTTCCAGTCGCCATCGGCGATCCCGATCTCGATAGTCGTTTGCATCGAGTCTGGTGGGCACGCGATTGTTTGAATCAGCGTGGCATGTTGGAGTGTTTTGCCAGGGCGATGGAACGAGCCTCCCATTGCGCGAACATCAGATTCCGGTGGAAAACGAACAACCGGCTTCGAGGCCTGATCGCCTTTATTGTGAACTCGAACAGCCAGTTCCTTGATGATCTTTCCGCCAGCTGAACTTCGTCCGCTGCGTTCAGGAAGTGTGTCGTCCACTGAGAGTTGCCCATCAGCCATCCAGCTCGGCGCGTCATCGCCGTGAAGTTTCAACGCTGCGATTTCAACTTTACCGAGGCTATACCCACCTTCAAACGGCCCGAGCTTCCACCGTTTCGGCGGTTCAATCGTGACAAAGCGGGCATTTTCGGTCGGCTCAGCATCGAGCAGCGAATCCGGACTCTCTCCTTCCGGCAGTATGGTCAGGATTCCCCGCACCCGCATCAGGGATTCTGTTGTGTATGCGATCACGCTGACATCCTGATAGGGATTGATGCTGTAGCCGAGTCCTGTATCGTCTCCGAGTAATCCCTCTATTTGTTTCCGCACTTTGTCGGTTGGCGGCGGATAATCGAGTGGAACCCGCGTTCGGCCCTTACCCTTCAGGTTTGCCTGGTAGCGTCTGACGACGATCGGCTCCAGCGGTGCTTCGGTTTCACCGTTGCTTGTTCGCAGCTGGACACACTCTAGAGTGAACCAGACATTCCAGTCGGCCGGACAGTTGACGTTGTGACGAAATGAAATGTGATCGTCAGCAATGACGGGATCAATTGTCCCAATTTCACAGGAACCAGCAAATTCAGGAAACTGAACGTTAAGGCCGACAAATATCAATACTCCGACAATCAATCCGAGGCTCGCTATTAGCCTGGCCAGGCGATAGCGAAATTGATGGCGATACTTTGCTCTGAATTCGAAGAATGCCGCAATGCCGAAGAACCCAAAGAAGCCATACATCCCGGCGGCCCGTTCAAGTCCCGACACGTGGTGCAGGAATCCCAGAAATCCGAGGAAGCCGATGGTCAGAAAGCGTCGTGCCCATTCGCTGTGCAGACCGAACGGTGTTGTCGGAGCTGGATTCTCTGGGGCAAGTTCTGCTGAGTCATCCGCGTTCCTGGCAGGCTTCGGTTGCGGCTTGGAGCGTGAGCGACCAAGTAGAACGAGGATGAGTGGCATCAACCCGGCAATGCCCAGAAGTCCGAAACTCCCAATCAGCGTCCAGCTCATACCAATGGGTGGCGTGGTGAATTCCGTTGGCGGTGCCTGAGGATCGCCGCTCACCAGAAGCACGCCGACAAGCGATGGAACCAGGATGATCGGCAACAACGCGAGTCCCCATCTCGAACTTCCCGCGACAGCGATTTCGTGTGAAGGAGTTCGAGCGGGGGCGATTCCGGTTGCCGCTTTCGTTGCCGCAGTGAGGTACTCGAACCACTCTTCGACTCTGTCGTTGAAGTGTCTCGGCAGGCCGAACAGACCGTGGTGGGGAGAAAAGATCAGTTGGTTCGTTTCCCCGTCGACTTCGTAGATCACGCTGATGAAAAAGAGCCCCACTGGATTCACCAGCATCGGGTAACGACCAAGGCTGAGATTACGGATTGAATGCAACGGGATGTCGTAAACGCGTGGCCCTCGAGTAATCGTCAGTTGGCGATCGTCGAGCACCAAATTGCCATGATTCTGCCAGAGAAAGATCTGCCCCGACAATGTGGCAATCCGTGCTGGTGTCGTAACGTGGCACTTAGTCGATCGCGGTGTGCTTCGTGCAAACGTCTCGTTGAGTTGCGATGGTTGATCCGCCGGAGTCCTCACCACAGTTTCGACTTCGTTGCGAAACTCGGTCGCGTTGGGGTATCTCGATTCAGGATTCTGATCGAGAGCACGCATGACGATCTCGTCGAGCCGGACATCAATCTCGACACGGCGGGACGGCGGCAGCAACGTTGCTCCGGGCAGCTCGCCTGTCAGCATTTCGTAAAGCACGACGCCGAGCGAATAGATGTCCGCGCGATGATCGACTTCGCCGGGTTCATCTCGTTGCTCAGGTGCCATGTACCGAGGTGTGCCGAGCACGGCATCGCGCGTCAGTTCTTCTGGCCTGTTCACGCTGTCGAGTGAGTTTGGTTCAACGTCGTCGGCGTTGGATGATTCCGGAGGGAGCACGTCATCGGAATCCGTCCGTAACATCCGGGCGATGCCGAAGTCCGCGATCTTGATCCGGCCCTCTTTGTCCAGCAGCAGATTCTCGGGCTTGATGTCGCGATGGACGATGCCTCGATTGTGCGCAAACTGAAGCGCTTCACAAATCGGCGGCACGACGGCGAGTGCCTGTTTCGGAGTCAGGCGTCCGGCGGTCATTGCCTGTCGCAGGTTGACTCCGTCGACGTATTCCATCAGCAGAAAATAGAAGTCGCCCGCCCGCCCGAAATCGTGGACGGTGACGATGCTCGGATGATTCACCTCGGCGAGAATTTTGCCCTCGCGAGAAAACCGGTCCGCGAAGTCAGGATTGTCAGCGTGCTGCGGGGCGAGAATCTTCAGCGCGACCAGACGTCCGAGCGACTTCTGTTTCGCTTTATAGACGGCGCCCATTCCGCCGTGGCCGATCAGCTCCATAATTTCGAGCTGGTCGAACTCGTCGGCGATGTCTTCGACAGAAGGCGGAGTCCACGGCGTGGCCGGAATGCTGTCGGCGGCTGTTCCGAGCGCGGCCTGTTTAAGTAGACAGCTCGGACAAATCCCGCTCGCGATGGCGGAGTCAACTTCCGCTCCGCACCGCGGGCACGTCGACTCCGGGGCTGCTTCTTCGATCGGTTCAGTCATGGTGGCTCCGGCCTCAAAGCAAACGGTAAGCAGCGAAAACTACTCTATCTGATACATGAGGAATTGATTCCGGCCGGTTACACAGAAACTCTCTCGTTGTCAGGATTGACTCCTGAATCGATGAAAATGGGGTCGCTCTGGACAAATTTGAGATAATTCGTTTTCTTTGTCGCGACAAATCTCAAAGGAAACGAGAGCTGGTCGGCGATTTTTCCGATCGAATACAATAAATTGGCTGCCTCAAGCATCGGTCACGACAATCGGATTCGTTTTTCGCTTCGGAGATTTACAGAGCAATGATCAATCGTAGAAACATGCTTCAGGGAATGGCGGCCGGCGTCGGTACAGCATTCGGTGCTTCGATGCTTCCAGGTCAGGCTTCCGCCGCGACGTCTTCCAAAGGCGGGCCGAAGCGAATCATTTTCTTCATGCAGAATCAGGGCTTTGATCCCGCGACGTGTATTCCGGAGGGGATGACCAGCAGCGGCTCGCTGGCGAAAGCCAAACTGCCCGAGCCTATCGAGGCACTCGAGCCTCACAAAGAACGACTGCACATCATCAACGGCCTGCACGGCGTGCACACCAGCCCTTCGCACAGTGCCTTCTTCGGCGCGCTCGGCGGCTACCGTGGTAGTGACGGAGTCGCGCCCAGCGGACCGACGATTGATTATGAACTGAGCAAGGCTTTGCCGCAGACGCTGCTGCCGCATTTGTGCATCGGCATGGACTCGATCGAGAACATGACGACCAAGCCGACGATCGCCAACCTGTCGGCCAGCGGTGCCGGACAGCCGATCTTCATGCATTCGAATCCGAATCATCTTTATCAGATGCTCTACGGCGGCATCTCGACCGGGGAGATTCGGCGGCAGCACGAAGCACGATCGAACGTGATGACTCAAATCGAAAAACTTGCCGCCGTAAAGGGGCAAGCGCTTCCAGCCGGCGATCAGCAACGTTACGACCAGTACGTCCAGGGGTTCAAGGATTCCAACGGTCTGCGCGACCGGCTCGATACGGTTTCCGATCACCTGCGGAAGTTCGCTCCGGAAGTCGACGAGCGATACACCAAGCCGGAATTCGAAACCGACTGGCACGATGTTCTGCTCGACCTGGGCATCTCGTCGCTTACCTCAGGGATTACCAATACGCTGACGATCGGATCTGGTCGTGGCGAAATCTTCGGTGCGTGGAAGGGGCTGGGCATTGAGCAGCAGGGCCACAACCTTGGGCATATGAAGCAGCCGGACAATCCGATCTGGATTAAAATTCGTCAGTACAACAGCCGCATGCTCGTGCGAATCATGGAAACGCTCGACAACGTGCCGGAAGGCAGCGGCTCCATGATGGACAACACGCTGATCGTTTACACAAGCAACAACGCCGACGCGCAGCACACCAGCGGTGCCAACTGGCCGGTCATGTTGCTGGGCAATTGCGGCGGAATTTTCAAGACCGGTTGCTTCACTCAACTGGACGGTAAGCGGCCGATCAACGCGTTGTACACGACGCTCCTTCGTACCGCTGGGCAGAACATCGATCGCTTCAACATGAATGACAAGCTGGCCAAGAAGTTCGACACCGGCAATGGTCCGCTCCAGGAAGTGCTGGCGTAAACGCCGCCTCTGAATTAAAGCTGAGAGCCGAAGTCGTGAGACTTCGATTTGTGCCGTGTTAACCGGCATACGAATACGGAGATTAATGGATTCCCGCTCTCAGCCGCGGAGCGGCGACAGCATGTAGCCCCTGGCGTCAGCCAGGGGGGTAAGGCTGATAACACACCAAAGCCCCGAAGGGGTGACAGCGATTCAGCACGGATACGACCGCTGTCGCCCCTTCGGGGCTTTGGTCTCATTTTTTACATGGATCCTCGGGCTTACGCCCGAGGCTATATGCTGCCGCCGCTCCGCGGCTAACTCAGCTACAACAATTGATCTAACGCCAAGGTTGAACATGGCCAGATTCGTTTCAGCAATAATGCTCTCGTTGAGCCTGCTGTCGGTAGCACACGCCGAGACTTACACGCCTGGCCAGAAGGTCAACAAGAGCTTTGGCAAGTTTGCCAAGGCGTTTCTCGCCAGCCACTGTGTGGACTGTCACGGCGCGGAAGAACCCGAGGGCAATCTTTCGCTCAATAGCCTGGGACGTGTCGACGAAGTCAACGCTGCCACCTGGACAGCAGTCTGGGCGCAGGTCACGTTGAGGGAAATGCCACCGCAGGATGCCGACCAGCCGGCGGTCATTGAACGGCTTCAGTTCTCTGACTGGATTGTCGGGGAGCTGACCCGAGTCATGCGGGACAAGGGCGGATTTCAGGCTCACCTCGATCCCAATAAGGGCAACTTTGTCGATCACGATCTGCTCTTCGGTCCGCTGCCCGATGGCATCAAGCTCGAACCGACATCATCTCCGGGACGTCTTTGGCGAGTCACGCCGCAGGAACACATCACGCGGCTGAACGAATTGATCAACATCGAGCCGGAATTCGATCCCGAGAAACCGGGCCTTCGCACGCGTGGCGACGTCGTGCCCACCAACCACGGCGGTGAACTCAAGATTTACTTCGGCACTGATCGCATCATCAAATGGCAGGGCGGGACAGTTGCCTATGCAACGTCGGTTAAGAGTATGCCCGCGATCCTGTCGTCAGCGCGTAAACACGGGCTGGAAAACTACCCTGACTTCTACACAGTCAACAGCGCGGAAGCGACGCAGATTATGGGCGTTGCGGGCGACATTCTGCGTTACATGGCGTACGGCCCGCTGAGCATCGCCAACCCCGAACAGATCACTGACGACCCAAACACGTACAAGATTGAAGGCGATCTCCGCGGCCTGCCCACCGCTCTTGTTTACAGTACAAAGATCAGACGCCCTTTAACGCCAGTGAATGACCTCATGAAAGAAGAGGGCGTCACCGACGAACGTTTGCGTGCCGCAGTCAACTACCTTTTCGAAGCGCTGACCTTCCGTCCGCCGAGCGAAAAGGAATCGGACACTTACCTTGAGATCGTCAAACAATCTGTCGAAAAGCTCGGCAAGGAAGACGGAGCCGTTCTGGGCCTGTCATCGATCTTCCTCGATCGCGACGCACTCTTCAGGCCAGAACTGACTGGGACCGGCAAACCGGATCAACACGGTCGGGTGATGCTGCAGGACTGGGAGCTGGGCCTGGCAGTCAACCACGCGCTGCGATACATCCAGCCGGACGAAGAGCTGCGGAAGGCGATCACCGAAGGGCGAATGCGGACGAAGGCGGATGTGAACCGAGAAGTCGAGCGCATGCTCGCCGACGCCAGCGTTCGAAAGCCGAGAGTCCTGCGTTTCTTCCGCGACTACTTCGACCACGACCTTGGTGGCTACATCTGCAAAGACTCAAAAGCCCTGGGCGAAACGGGAGCAAGTAACCGAGGAGCGTCGCACTATCGCGCCATGTTCGACGCAACGGCGAGCACGGACCGTCTGATCGAACTCATCCTTCAGGAAGACAAGGATGTGCTCAAGCAGTTGCTGACGACTGACAAAGTCGTAGTGACCAGGACAGACAACGTCTACTTCGGCAGGAAACGTACGAAGGAAGAAGTCGCCGAGTCCGTAGCTGCAGCGAAAAAGGCAGAGGCCGAAGCGACAAAGGCCGAAGCGGCCGAGCTTGAGTCAGCAGAGAAGGAGCTGGCCGCGCTTGAGGAATTGTTGGAAGCGGATCCGGAGGAGGCCAGAAACAAGAGGAAGGAACTCACCGCGGCGAAGAAGGCCGTTGCGGATGCAAAGAAGAAGGTTGAAGCGGCGAAAAAGAAGAAACGGTCGAACGTTAATCACAACGTCTCTGTCGCCACCCTGTCGGGACCAAAGATCTTCGCCCGCGTGAGCCGACGCAGCTTCGGCAACGGCTCCATGAAACCGGACCGCATCCTGGCCACCGCACCCGAAGGTCAGCGTATGGGGATCTTGACCCATCCCAGTTGGCTCGTTTCGCATTCCGACGCCATGGACAATCACGCGATCCTGCGAGGCCGATGGATTCGTGAACGATTGCTGGGTGGTGGCATTCCCGATGTGCCGATCACTGTAGATGCCATGCTTCCCGACGAGCCAAACAACACACTTCGAGAACGCATGCGGGTGACCAGGGAAAGCTACTGCTGGACCTGCCACAGCAAAATGGATCCGCTTGGCCTTCCATTCGAAATGTTCAATCACGCGGGCCTGTATCGAGAAACAGAACTCGGCAACCCCGTCGACACTGCGGGCGAGATCATCGATTCCGGTGATCCGGCACTCGACGGGAATGTCGAGAATGCGCTGGAGCTGATCGACAAGCTGGCTCACAGCAAACGCGTCGAACAAGTCTTCGTCCGCCACGCCTTCCGCTTCTGGATGGGCCGCAACGAAACGGTCAACGACGCGCCGGCTCTTCAGAACGCGCACCGCGCTTACAAAGACAACGGTGGCAGCATGAAAGCGCTAATCACATCGTTGGTCACGTCCGACGCCTTTCTCTACCGCAAAGTAGAACGCAACTAAGGCACGTGTCTAAAACAACTTCCCAATTTGCCTGGCACTGAGAATACCCGACGAGGTTGTTTTTTGCAGGCTGGAACAAGCACCGCGCAGTTCCGGCAGTCGAGTGTCAAAAACCCGTTTGGCTTGCCAGAACTGCGCGGGGCTTGTTCCAGCCTACGATCAGGCACTCACTGAATCATCATCCCGTGCCGTCGGGTGAATCAGCACGTGGACACCGGTTGGTGTCCAGCCCATCGCGGACCAGAACTCGGCTTCCCACAGACTCCGGACTTCGTCGTAGTCTTCAATTCACATCGGCCTCAATTCGACCTGGCTGTTCAACGGTTTCCTCCAGTAACAACCGAAACTGAACCAAGTGTCCGCATTGTCCAGCAGGCACTCGCGGCGTGCTTGACCGCGTTTTAGCCGATGGTACCCTGAACCCGGCGACACCACGATCAAGCACGTACGGCCAGCGCGGAGATCAAGTGAGATGTCCACTTCTGACACTGTTCACCGTTTTTCAGCTCGTGACTGGTTCGAAGATTTTTGAAGTGCAGAATGGACGAACACTCTTGGAATTTGATTCATGACGGCCAGTGAGTTTTGGATAGCGTGCATGCACAGTCAATATATCGATGCCTGTGCTTCTTTGATGGTCAGTAGATCGTTCGTGTAATTCACAATCATGTTCCGAATTTAAGATCACACAATCGAAGTGAGTAATTGATGTCAACGCGTTTGACTCTAATTGGTGTCGCACTGATAGTTCTGTGCTCGGCGGTGTTCTATTATTACGATCAATTCAATGACGACCCGGCCACATCCATTTCCATCTACGACAAGCCATCTTCCGTTTTCGTGGTTCCCGCTGACCAATGGTATGACTTCGACCTGCGTATTCTTCCGCCGCGTGGTTGGGCAATGGTGCCGCCTGAGGTGTCTACTCAAAAACGCCCGTTTGTTGGTCCACCTAGTGACTTCCTTGGGAGCCAGGCCTGTGCGGAGTGTCATGCAGAAAGACATGCTTCGTTTTCGAAGACCGCACACCACAAGACTTCTCGCCCTCCTTCAGAGCAATCAATACACGGAAAATTCTCGGATGACCGCAACGAGCTAAAGACGCAATTTGCCGATCTACGTTTCGAAATGACTCGGGAAGACGAAGGGTTTTCTCAGAGCCTTTACTTTGAAGAAGACGGAAAAACTTATTCACAGCGGTTTCCGTTTGGTGTCGTGATTGGTTCGGGGAAAATTGCGCAGACTTATCTTCATTGGGTCAAGAATGATTCCTACCAGATGCACGTGTCGTACTTTCGAGACAACGAGCATTGGACAAACAGCCCCGGCTACCCGGATGGTACTGCAGACTTCGCACGGCCTGCGTTGCCTCGTTGCTTTGAGTGCCACGTTACATATATCGCTTCGGAGCCCGGCTCCGTTAACAGCTATGACAAAGAAAGCTTGATTCACGGAGTTTCGTGTGAGCGTTGCCATGGGCCTGGTCGAGACCATGTTGAGCATCACCGTTGCCACCCGACTTCCGACGTCGCGTCGTTTATTACCAATCCTCACACTCTATCCCGAGAACGAAACATCGATATTTGTTCTCAGTGTCATTCAGGAGGAGGCGAGTCTCTGACGCTACCGTTCAGCTTTCGTCCAGGAGACAAACTTGCACAACATCTCAAGCTTGAGGCAGCGAATAGTGCCGGCGGAAGCGTTCATGCAGGCAATCAACGAGTGCGGATGCAGCTGAGCCGGTGTTACACGGAAAGCGACACACTTTCATGTGCGTCGTGTCATGATCCACATGTTGAAGAACGTGGCAACACGGTTCTGTTCTCAGAGCGTTGTATTAAATGTCATCAGCCTGACGCTTGTGGTCTCTCAGAGAAGCTTGGGACTGGAATTCGCGAGAATTGCATCGATTGTCATATGCGGCTGCGGGACGACGAGGGGACGAGGGTTGAGACACCAAACCAGGTTCGTTTCCCGCAACTGAGGGATCATCTTATTGCAGTATGGCCCGAGATGGATGTCGATTCTTTCAAGCCGTCGTCAGTCAAGGACAGCGATCCTTGATCGTTTGGGCACGCCGCAGCGATCATCTAGAGCAGATTTCGGACGGAAGAACGCCCCCAACAATGGAGTGATGGAGCACGGTGGTTTCTTTCCGCCATCGTTATTCACGGCGTCTACAACTTCTCGATGGTGCTGGTTAAAATTTTCGATATCGGTCTCGGATTCTAACGGCCACTCTTGCGACTTCGTTATCAGCCAAGGGCCGTGCCGCTGCTTAATTCCTTGTAGTGCTTCGGCAGAAACACTTGCGAGATCGTCGTGGAGACGCGTCGCCGTTCAGCGGAGTCATTCTCAGTAGCTCGATTGAAAAGTTAAGGGCAGGTCTTCAATGCGTT
>JBLFXD010000182.1:0-9805 GCA_047611045.1 Planctomycetaceae bacterium
CGACCTCTCCCGCAAGCGGGAGAGGTGACTGTCTCCACCTTGGCTACCAACTAGCGAGTTGGTGGCCAGCCTGGGTTGCCGAACTTCGGATAGCTTACTTCGCCCGGGCTGAAGATCGGATGGTTCTCTTCGTACTGAATGTGCTTCACCGGTTTCGGCATGCGATATCCCGGATTGTGTTTGACGTCGATCAGCAGGTGATCGGTCGGGTCCGGCATCTCATGCTTCGACAAGTTTCGAATCGTGTGAGACTGCAGGCCAGCCGGTCTTCCCAGTGGAAGATGAGCAGGACCTGGCAGACCGATCGGAGTCGACGTCATCGGCATGCCCCACATTGGAGTTCCGCCAACGCCAGAGATCGGATTGATCGATGGACGGCCCGGGCCACCCGGTCTGCCAACCATCATCGGGCCTGGAACTGAACCGCCACCGTCGAACGCGATCGGCATTGGTGGAACATGCTGACCAGCATCACCGTCGGCACTCCAGTACGAGACCTGCTCAACTCCGCCAGGACCCCGTGGAGCGATGGCGTTGTTTGGCATTTCGAGGTCCATGTTGCCCATGCGAAGGACAACCATGATCGTGCCGCGACGTTCGGCTTCAGAAACCGGATCGACGCCTGGATCAAGTCGAGTCGAGACGAGCGTCTCAACACCGGCGATGGCCAGTTCCTGGAACTTTGGATCCGGCAGGTAGATCACCTTGGTGACGTAGTTGTTGCTCTCGACCTGGTCGAGATCTTCGTCGGTGATTTCCAGCGGCGTGCTGTTGTGACCGAGGTACGCATCCGTCGTCGGATGGCCTGGGTACACCTGCAGCGTCGGGTAAACGGTCAACCCTTCGCGGCCAGGAATGCTCGTCAACTTGAGCCGATAAGTCGCTCCCTGAACGTAGTTGTAACGAGCGGGCGTGGTGAGCTGGTTCTCGGCATAGCCGGGTCCAACCTGCCAGCCGATGCTCATTCCCACCGGGCCCGTAAACCGAACCTGCGTGGATTCAGCTTGGAACGACCGCTGTGGCGGAGGCCCCATCATTGGCATGACGCCGGGGCCGGGGCCGTCAACCATTGGCCCAGGACGAGCCATCATGTGTGCCGGGGGTGCGACGTGTTCGCCCCTGTCCACGATCTGCTGGCCGTCGAGCTGACAGCCTATACAGACCACAAGAATCGTGCCGAGTGCCAGAAAATAGAGTCTCATCAGTTTGCCTCGCGACCAGAGTGCACGGTGATCCGGCCGGCAGGTTCCCCCCTGCCGGATATCACCAGACTGAACGTAGAATGGGAGCTGCAGCGGTCACATCCGGATCTCCGGAAGCTGAACTGCAGCCGGTGTTTGCTGTAGCCGTGTTTGCCGTCGACCTTGCGACCAACGCCCCACTAAGATGGGGAATCCGTGCAGCAATCCGGCGATGTTGGGCTGACGAGTGATCAACCAGACATTGCCGCAAAGCGAGCGGAGCGACGCCACGAAACGGCATCACTTCCCTTCTTGTCGGACTCCTTCGACCGGAATCTTTGGCAAATCCGTTAATTTCGGCATAACATGAAAAGTCTTCCCCGTTTACCAATCGCCGCATTCCTTGTTGCTGTAACGGTTTGCGCCTGGATTTCTCTTTCCGGAGCCCACGGACAGGACGCAAACTCCGGCGACGCGAAGCCGACCGACGGTTCGCCTGCCGCGAAACCCGCCGGGCCTCAGCAGGCTCCCAAGGGAGAAGATGGTTCGCCGAAAGAGAAACCGCCCGTTGCCAGACGGAACGAGAAGTCGGGAGCGTCCGCGCAGGTCACGCTGGAATCCGCGCGTGACCGGCTGATCTCGTACCGCTCGGTGCAGGCTCAAATGGTCGAAACCGTGGACCTCGGTCTGCGACGCTTCCGTATGAAAGGCAGCTATCTGCAGGGCACCGATCTGAAACTTCGCCTGGAGTACGACCTTCTGGTCGGCAACACCGAAGCTCACCTGATCGAAGTCTGTGATGGCCAGATCTTGTGGACCCATCAGACGATCGGGGATGAAGAGCGAGTCACTCGCCGCAACGTTCGTCAAATTCTGACCGCAGCCAGCTCAGCCGGAAAGTCGCCGCAGAACCTGCTTACGGCCGAACTCGGGCTCGGCGGACTGCCAGGATTGCTGGCCGGCATTCAGAAATCGCTCCAACTGGAAAAACAGTGGGAGCAGGACGTCAACGAGCAGACCTTTGTCGTCATCGAAGGCGGCTGGAAGAAGAGCTTCCGCTCGAAATTCCTCGGCGAGGATGCTAAGGCAGAACAACTGTTGCCACCGTTCGTGCCCGACCAGGTTCGCATCTACTTCGAGCAGGAGTCTCTGTTCCCTCGCCGCATTCTGTATCTGAAGCGTTTAGAGGACGGCACTCGCCGACCGATGGTCACCCTGGACTTCGTCGATGTGCGCTGGGATGTCGAACTCGCCGAAGATGCCTTCAACTACACACCCCCGGAAAAAGTCGCCCGCCAGGACGTCACCCAGGCCTACATCAACCGCTTCGCCCCACCGAAACAGGACGAAGCACCTGAAGCGTCCGCCGAACAGCCCGCGACCGAGTAGTTTAATTAAAGGTTGCAGAAAAGAATTACGCCGAAGGCGTTGAACTCACTAGCCTGGGGTCGCCGCGAAGCGGCGCACCCCAGGTTTTCATCAATCGAAAACCAACCCTGAAAGGGTTGCACAACACAGCTTCTTACCGACGGCTGTGGAACCCTTTCAGGGTTCAATGATCTACCGTCATCAACCTGGGGTGGCGCGACTGCGTCGCTGACCCCAGGCTAATTTGTCAAACGCCTGCGGCGTAGATGTGCGTGCCGATAATCCGGAAATTCCAATGTCCAGAAAACGTCGTTGGACACCACCAAAGTTAGGCTACCAGGCAACGCCGGATCAGCCGACGGTTCCGAGTTGGATCGTCTCGATCTGCCTGCACGGCACGCTGATGTTCTGCTTCGCCGCCGGTCTGCAAAGCTGCGAACAAGGCCAGTCCGGCGCGAGTGACGAAAACTTCCGAGACGTCGGCATCTACGTCAAAGACGCTGCCGAGCAACTCGAAAACAACGTCGCCGAAGACACAACGGAACCACCCGCTCCCGACCTCTCGCAGGCCAACACCGAAACCGTCCCGACCGAGGCCGAACTGGCCGACGCAGCCGCCGAAAGTCTCAACAGCATTCCCAATGATCTGGTCAGCCTCCCGGAGCTGGAGACTCCCTCTGTCATCGGAGCAGGGCAGGCATTCAGCATGCCCGCACCCGCCACTGCGGCGAACGTTCTGGAGTCAACCGACGGAGCCCCCGTCGCGACCTCAACTCAGTCGACGAAGCACGGCGAAACATCGTTCTTCGATATCAAAGCGTCGGGCACGCGCTTCGTTTACGTCGTCGACTATTCAGGCAGCATGGGCTTTTATAAGCAGCTTCTGGTCGCGAAGGGCGAAGTCGCGGCGAGCCTGCAAAGTCTGGATTCGACTCAGCAGTTTCAAATCATCTTTTACAACACACGATACAGCGAGATGTCGCTGAGCAATCTGGCGCCGTCAATGTGGTGGGCAACCGACATCCGCAAGAACCAGGCTCGGCAATACCTCACTTCCATCGTGCCGGATGGCGGCACGGCTCACATGCCCGCGTTGAAAAAGGCTCTCAGCTACAGCCCCGAAAACATCTTTCTTCTGACCGACGCCGAACAGCCGATCATGTCGGCAGCCGACCTCAACGAAATCAAGCAGATCAACCGAGGCAAGACCGCAATTCACACGGTCGAATTCGGCCGGGGAGGCAACCTCGACGTTGACAACTTCTTGAAAAAACTGGCTCGCGAAAACGGCGGCAGTTATCGATACCGCGACGTGACCAAATTCGGCCGCCGGTAATGCCCTGAGCTGGAAGCTCGCTCAACAATCCTAACCCGAAGCGTCAGCGAGGATGAATCGCGACGCCTCGCTGACGCGTTTTAACTTGCACAGCTCAGCCGCGAAGCGGCGACAGCACATAGCCGTGGGTGTAAACTCACGGGAACGGATTCCATTGAACATGTGAGCCGCGAAGCGGCGGCAGCGAGATGATTGCTGTCGCCGCTTCGCGGCTAAGGATGTTGTGTCACTTCTTCTGCGGGCTGACGCCCGCAGCTAAGTGCTGCCGTCGCTTCGCGACTCAAAACTGCGGAACTTCAAAACTCACACTTCGGGTTGTGAATCGAATCTCCAACTCAGGACACTGACCGAGGCGGCAAGCGGTCATTCTCAAACGAACCGGCAGAATTTTCTCAACGGACTGAAAGCGCGTGCTCGATGCGGACCGTCAGAAGTCGCCTTCAACTTTGCTTCCTGCTGATTCTCGCCGGCAGCCAGACCGTCGCCGCTCAATACAGCGATGAGGTTGTGCAGCGAGGCTCCACGCCCGGCAGCCGCATCACAATCCGATGCCAGATCATCGACTACACCGGCAGCGTGTTGACCTACAAGCAGCCGTCGGCCAAAAAGCCGAAGGAACTCAAATCGTCTAACGTCATCACGATTCGCACGGCACAGACGACCGCGCAGAAGGAAGGCATCAAGGCATTCAACGAAGGGAAAACTCGCGACGCCGAATTCCAGTTCACGGAAGCCGTCAATGCCGAACCCCGAGTGTGGATGCGTCGGGAAGTCCTGAGCATGCTGGTTCGCTGTGCTTTGAAACGGAACGACTACCTGACCGCCGGGACGAGATTTCAGTTGCTGTTCGAAAGCGATGCGGAAACCTCGCACATCAACCTGATCCCGCTTTTCTGGAACGCTACTGCAGCGCAAGGCGAAACCCGCGCTGCCGCCATCGCGTGGCTGGCCGACGAGAAACCGATTGCCCGACTGATGGCTGCGAGCTGGCTGTTCTTTGACCCGGGCTACAGCGAAAAATCACTGAAGGTGTTGAACGATCTGGCCAGAACTCCAGGCGACAGGATCAAGCAACTTGCCAGTTGGCAACGACTCCGATTTCAAATTCGCGCTGGCGACGTCACCGATTTCAATCTGGAGCGTTGGGACACAAATCTCAGCAAACTGGAACCAGCATTACGGCCCGGGCCAATCTTTCTGCTCGGTCGAGGCTACGTCGTTCGGCAGGACTTCGAAATCGCCGCCGCGACCTTCCTGAAGGTTCCACTGGTCTACGACTCCGAGCATCCTCTCTGCGCCGAATGCATGGTCGAAGCTGGCCGCGCCCTCACCAGAATCGGCCTGCGAAACGACGCCGCGAAACTCTATGCCGAAGTCCTCGACCGATACGCCTACGCAGCCGTGAGCAAAGACGCTCGCCAGGAACTCAATCAGCTTGCCGCCAAGTAGTTGAATCACCAATCCACAGGCACGAGGCGTAGGGTCCGACAAGCGCAGCGCCGGCGTACCATCTCACGTCGCACGCCGATTCCATGACATGGTACGCCGGCGCGGCGCTTGACATGCCCTACGGAATACGTCGAAAAGGTCAGTCGAAAAATCGCTCCATTACCCGGTAGCAAGGGTCGACGAAACCGAGCGACTGATACGTCTCCTGCGCGCGAGCGTTCTCGTTCTCAACATAAAGCCGCAGTCCGACGACGCCGGGAGTCGACTCAGCCAGTTGCTCCAGGTGTTGATGCAACTTCCGAAAGATGCCCTGTCGTCGAAAATCGGCATGCACATAGACGCTCTGCAGCCACCAGATGTCACCGTTCCGCCAGTCGCTCCACTCGAACGTGTGCATCAACTGTCCGACGATCCGACCACCCGAGTCGCACGCGACGAAGTATCGCCCGCGACGAGCGTCACTCAGCAATGCCTTCACACCGGTTTGAACGGTCTCCGGATCGAGCGGTTTGTCTTCCGTTTCCGACGCCAGCCGACAGTTGAAGTCGGCAATCGTGTTCGCATCGTCGAACGTCGCGTCGCGGATGGTGATTTTGATGTCTGGCACTTTGGTACCTGTCAATTGTGTTGTCAAAGTTGCAAACCTGGTGCACGCGTTCAATCCTGCCGGACGAAAACATCGTCAGACGGAAGGCGGCTATGCTATCGTAGTTTCTTCGCAGGCACACATCTTGGCCGTAGGCTCCGTTAATGAATCGCACGCTTCCCATCGTGAGTTCGACTTTGCTGGTCTTTGCGACGGTGTTGGAGTCCGGCTGTTCAAAGCGGTCTGCCCCCGAAACGGCTCCGCCAGTGGTCTCGAACGAGCAGCCAACACGCCAAGTTGAAGGAGAGGAGACTGCATCACCCATCGTCAACGCTGAACCAGCACCTGGCAAACAGCCACTTGATTTTTCGCTGTTGCCCGAATCCGATCTCGCTCGAAGTAGCTGGGAGAACCCGTTTCGGCTTCGACTCTGGTCAAATGACGGATGGCGGATCAACGCAGATTCGATGACTTGCGAATCGGACAGCGAGCAGCTCGCGACATTCCTCAGGCCGTATCGCAGCGTCGTGATCGAATGCCGATTCAGTCGCGCGACGGAAATTGAAACAAAGACGGCGGCCGAAGAAAATCTACCGATCGATTGCGAAATCCGACTGCTCAGCAGAGATTCGAATCGGTGGGCAAGTTTGTCGCTCAGCTCTGCCAGCATCACGTTGACCGAATCCGTCGATGGTGCGAACGCGACCGTGCGAACGCTAAGGGAGACAGACAGAATAACTGGTGACGGCCCATCCGACGTCAAACTTCGACTAACCCTCACTCCGAATCGTTTACTGGTCGCTGTTGATGGACAAAAGAACATAAACGTGGCTCGGCCAGGTTCAATTATGATGACCGACTGCCTCGCACAGTTCATCGCGTCAAAGGCTGACATAGAACTCAGCGATCTTAGATTTGAAGGCGACTGAATTGTCGTCGTGTTCTCTTAATGGAATTGTCAGAGCCGCTCTTCGGTAAATCGAAAAAGTGAAGAATTATCCATGCTGTCAGCACTGAGAATTCCGATCGATAAAGGACTGCCGGTTCTGCTTGCCGTTTGCCTGGCGGCAGCCTCGTCGAGTGTTTCCGGCGCCGAGCAGCCGTCGAACGAACGAACATTAAAAAACGAGGCTGGCATTCGGTTTTTCGAGTCAAACATCCGGCCGGTGCTCGTCAAGCATTGCTACGAGTGCCACTCCAATCAGTCTGGTGCTTCCGAAGGCGGTCTGCGACTTGATACTCGGGATGCCGTTCGCGCTGGTGGAGATCGCGGACCGGCAGTCGTGCCAGGTTCGCCGGAGAAGAGCATCCTGCTTACTGCTGTGAGGCATTCTGATCCTGACCTGAAGATGCCGCCGCAAAAGCGAAAGCTTCCGGAATCGATAATCGCCGACCTGCGGGCGTGGATCGAAATGGGAGCCCCTGATCCCCGCGACGAAGCCTCGGAAGAGTTGGCTGCGGTTCGGAAAGCTGGTCGCGATTTCTGGTCGTATCAAACTCCGACAAAGCCGGATGTTCCGCGAGTCGATGGCGACGTGTGGTCGCGACGGGACGTCGACCACTTCGTCCTGACGAAGCTTCGGAGTAGCGGACTTGTTCCGTCGTCCGATGCCGATATGCCAACGCTGCTCCGGCGTCTTCACTTTGACCTGATCGGTCTTCCGCCAACTCCTGCCGCAATCGATAAGTTCATCGGTCGAGTCAACCAAGAAGGAGTCGACAACGCTTTGACCGCGGAAGTCGACGAGCTGCTGGCGTCGCCGCAGTTTGGCGAGCGATGGGGACGACACTGGCTGGACGTCGCTCGTTTTGGCGAGTCCAGCGGCAAGGACGCCAACATCTCATTCCCTTACGCGTGGCGATATCGCGATTACGTCATCGACTGCGTGAACGCCGACGTACCGTACGACCGATTCCTGACCGAACAACTGGCGGGTGACCTGTTGCCGTACGAGTCTCCGCAGGAGCGAGCACGACTTCTGATCGCGACGGGATTCCTGGCAGTCGGCACGAAGAATCTTGACGCGATGAATCCGGTGCAGTTTCAGGCGGATATCGTCGACGAGCAAATCGACACCGTCACGCGAGCAATCCTCGGCAGTTCTGTCGCGTGCGCGCGGTGTCACGATCACAAATTCGATGCATTTTCGATGAAGGATTACTACGCGCTGGCCGGCATCTTTGCCAGCACGAAAACATATTACGGGACGTTCGTATCGCCGGCCAATCGAGTCGGCGGAGATCCGCTGCCGCTTCCGATTGAGGCCGGTCTTCCTGTCTACCAGAAGTCAATCAAGCCGGAACGCGTCGCACTGCTCAAAGCCGACATGGCCAATCTTCGTCAGGAAGAAAAGGACGGTCGCGCGGCCGTCTTCAAGGCGATTAAAGAGGGCAAAGACGCGTCCGGAATATTTACGCTGCGTGACGCGCTGCGCATTTTCTGGCGGACCGGTTCGATCGAAGGACAACTTGAGAAAGTCGACGCCAACGGCAAAGCACTTCCACTGACGATGGGCGTGCTGGATCGAGAAAAGATTGTCGACGTGCCGGTTTTGAAACGCGGCGAGATCACTCAACTCGGCGATGTTGTCGCGCGAGCGTTCCCGGCAGTGTTCGGTCTGAATAAGAAGAAGCCGATCCCGAAGGATGCGAGCGGTCGGTTGGAGTTTGCTCGGTGGCTGACCGATCCACAGCACCCGCTCACCTCACGCGTCATGGTCAACCGAATCTGGAAGTATGTTTTCGGCGAAGGACTCGTCAAAACTGTTGACGACTTCGGCTCGACTGGCCAACGGCCAAGCCATCCGAAACTGCTGGATTATCTCGCATTGCGATTCGTCGAGAACGACTGGTCGGTCAAGTCGATGGTTCGCGAACTGGTTCTCTCACGAACTTACCGTCAGGCATCGACCTGGCGCGAAGGTGCGTTTGTCTCCGACCCTGACAATCGGCTGTTGTGGAGAATGCCCAAACGACGGCTCGAAGCCGAGGCGATTCGAGATGCGATGCTGGCGGTTTCCGGCGAGCTGGATCTGTCGCGGCCTGAGGCTTCGCTCGTCGGACGAGTCATCGGTGACCGGCCAATTTCACTGATCGGATTGGACAAACGCCTTCCGAAGGATCTCGACGGAAGTGTGCATCGCTCTGTTTATCTTCCCGTGATTCGCGACCGGCTCCCCGACGTGCTGGAACTCTTTGATTTTGCGTCGGCCAGCTTCGTGTCGGGATCACGAGAAACGACCAATGTACCAACACAGGCTCTGTACCTGATGAACAGCCCGTTCGTGCAGGAGCGTGCGGCGGCTCTTGCGAAACGCGTTCGTGACGAAGCCGGCGACGACCAGAGAGCGGCTATTCAATACGTCTTTCGATTGTGTTTTGGCCGGAAGCCGACAGTTGATGAAGAGGCAAGTGCATTAGAGTTTCTGACTGTAGATTCGAAGACGGAATCACTGATTCAGTTCTGTCAGGCGATTCTCTGCACAGCCGAATTTCGGAATATTGATTGATGAATGAACTGTGTCCACAAAAAGCTTCCTCATCTCAACGTCCAACGCCGGTAATAATTCTCAATTTTGAGTTTGCCACCAGCTTTAGCTGGTGGATGACTGGTATTTGCAGTCGAACAGCCGGGTTTAGCCGGACTTAACTTTTGGCTTCAGCCAGCTCGATTGACTTCCCAAAGGAAAGCCCGGCTGAAGCCGGCTCATCAGTCTGTTCTTTTTGAAACACCACCGGCTGAAGCCGGTGGCAAAAAATGATTTAACCTGCATGGAGAGTTGTCGGCCATGATTCGGGAACTAAGTTCAATCAATTCTGAACTCGCACTACCGCGCCGAGCTGCGTTGAAGTCTCTGGCGTCGGGGTTCGGGTATCTGGCTTTCG
>JBLFXD010000183.1:0-9799 GCA_047611045.1 Planctomycetaceae bacterium
CCAGAGCGTGCGAAAGTAGTCGTCCTGAACAGCGCTCAGCCGAGACACGGTTTCCGCCCGTCGATCCCAGCCGTGGCGGCTTGAAGTCGACAACTGGGTCAAGGCGATTGGGAGAATGATCGTGCTAGCCACAACAACTGAAACGGCTCCGCCGGTTGCCAGACGGCGAATGTTGCAACGTTTCGCGAGAAGCACCGGCAGCGCAAACAGCAGCGTCAGGCAGAGCTGATAGCCGTAGTAGTTGCAGCTTAAATAGCAGAACCCGATAGCGCCCCCAGCCAGCAGGGCATCTTGCATTCTGTAGTCGGTGAGAAACCGAATCAGAAAGTGAAGCGTGAGCAGAATTCCAGAAAGCTGAGCAAGCTGCAGCACTCCCAGCTGCCAATGGACGAACGGGAGAAGCAGCAACGCAGCGCCTCCGCAGATGCCGACGAATCGATTGTTCGTCAAACTTCGGACCAGAACGCTGCCCGCCCAGCCATTCGCCACCAGCATGGTCAGCAGGTAGAGGTTGTAGGCAAGTGCTCGCGACTCTGACGTCCAAACAACCGGCGAAACGACAGCGGTCGTCGGCTGCGTTTCCGACAACGCGAAGGCATTCGCGGCCTGAGCGAAAATGGGAGCGTTCCAGTAATTCGCAAATCCCTCTTCAGCTCGATCCGCGTTCCACCAGACCGTCCACAAGTTGAACAGCGGTACGGTCGCGACTCGCTCCCGCCCGGTCGGAATTGCAGCGTCGATCTGACTTGCCAACGGCCAGGTAGACGCCACAGCCAGCAGCAGAAACAGCATCGGCTCGATCAGCCAGAACAGTCGGGAGCGACGTCCGATGGATTGCTCATCCGCCATTTCCCGGACGCCTCAAATGTCTTCACGAAACCCTCGCGACGCGGCACCTGTTTCTGCGAGTTCCTGGCTCTTCTAGAAACTGAAGCCTGAATCGTTCTAGCTGTCGGCGGGGTCTGCCACTGTTGTGTCGCCAGCATCGTCGGCCACCGGATCGTCCGATGCGAACTCGGGAAGAATTGGCTGACGTTCCGGGAACATGTGATAGGTCGGGAACTCTTTGTTCTGCTCACGAAGGCAGACAATCAACCCTGACTCTGTGGCGATGTAGAGTCGGTCGGTCAGTTCGTTGCCGTAGCGGATCGAGAAATCTTTCAGCGGGAGAGAGCCAATCGGTGCGCCGTCAGACGACGCAAGGATGGAAATCTGCCCCTGATTGTCGGTCAGGAAAACGAGATTCTTAGTCGCTCCAATGAAGTCTTCCATGTACGGCTTCTTCCAGCGTCGTTCGCCGGTAATCTTCGAGATGCAGAACACGCCGCCGAGATGCGGAAACACGTAACAGTTGTTGTCGATGATTCGGACTTCTCTACGGATCGGAAGTCCCGCGACGAATTGCCAGCGAACGGATCCCGTGTCCTGCTTAATGCAAAACACGTTGAAGTCTTCTGAGGCCAGGTAAACAAACCCCGGCGAATGCCCCAGCGGAGCCGACACAGGCTGATCGGTTTCAAACTGCCACTGCAACTTCCGATCGGAGGCGTTTAGCGCATAAAGCGAATTGTCTCGGCTGGCGAAATTAAGCGTCAGTTCGTTTGAGATTGCCTGCGTGGTGATCTCGCCAGCGGCCTTGTACCGCCACAGCAGCGCAACATTGGTCCATTGAGGCAAGAGGTTGTCGTTGTGCAGTTCTTCGATCTTCTTCAGATCGTATGCGTAAACGCTGCCGTCAAGCGTTCCGTAGTAGAGTCGCTGATCGTCGACTGAAGGACTCGTTGATGCCGAGTTCGGCAGGCTAATTTCCCAGATCAACTCGCCAGTGATCTTGTCGAGTGCGTAGAGGCTCGTCCCGACGATCGCCAGCACTTTGTCGTCGTTCGACACGCAGGCCTGACTCGGCAGGTTGTGCCGACCAAGTTGAACGGCCCAGCGTTTCTGTCCAGTCTCGCTGTCGAACGCGGTGATGATTCCACCAGACGATTGAACATACAGCGACTGCTCGTCGAGCACCATGTACCGAACCCGGTCCTGCCCGACGTCCAGCGTCGCCTGACTCCACCAGGCTCGTTCGAGACCGAAGCGTGCCAGCATGCGGGACGTTGGCAGCGTTCTTCCCTGAGCGAACGCCGACGACGATGCGATACTCAATATCGCCAATGCGGCAAGTGTCGTTGTAAGACGAGTCATAGCTGCCTCTTGAAATTCTGTTGGGGGCCGCCGCTTTGTCGTTGGTCGGGAATTTTGTCGTTTGGTCGAGAACGGCGGTTCTGCATGTTCGTCCGGCAAATCGCCGATTCGTATTCTGCTTTATTTTTCCGTCGAGTCTGTTGAAGTCGGCTTTGTTTGAATCAGCGGTGCCGAGGCGAATTCCCGTCCCGCGATCGCGATCCCAGACTCCATTGCTGATTCGTCGTATTGCTCTGCCTGACCGGCAAGATCGTAAGACGGGCGGAACGTCGTGAATTGTTCGGGCGAAAAATTAACCAGGTGCCCATTCCGAAACTGCAGCGTCACCTTCTCGTCGCTGCCCGACCACGCCATGAAGGTGTCCGCTTCATAAATGCCATCGGGATACGAATCCGGTTCCGACTGAGCAGTTTCTCGCAGAGACTCACGAAAGGTCTCGACGTCTTCTTCCAGCGGAATTCCCCGACCGAGAAGTTCTTCCACATGCTGTAAAGAATTTCCTCGACCAATGCTACCACTGAGTAGCGTGTAGAGTGATTTTCCATCACGGAAACGCTGGTAATGGTCGGCTTCGACCGAAGCTGAGGGCAACGTCGTAACAACCGCCAGAGTGACGACGACCAGCAGAACGAGAATCGGAAGAGCAGTTTGCTTCATGGGAACGACCGGCCTGGAGAGATTGTGCAGCGCGTAACGGAAACAGCAGCGATTCTATGGCTGCCGAATGATCACTCACCAGAGCGTTGTCGGGGGATTCGTCACTCGGACGTTCGCCGCCCTGTGCCAACGGTCGAATCGGTCCGACATGACACCACATCTGTCCGAACAGAATCCGCCGGAACAAGACGCGACAATGCAAAACGGCCATGCCATTTCGTGAACGTCCAGGACGTCAGGTCTTAACTGACTTTCCGGATCTGACCGAGAAGATTTGCGGTTCCTCACGCCAATCGTAACAGCCGTCGCGATTGCCTGAGTCAGCCAGGAGCGCCGCATTTGCCTTCGCATGGGCACGGCGAGACTACAGCAACGTTTGCCCTCTGCCGATGTAAGAGAGGTCGCCTGACGCTCTGGTTCCAGGAAAGCCCGCTTGCATGATCGGCTTCGCGACTCGATCAGAACGGGAGCCGCTCCGGCCATTCTTCGCGGATCCATTCACGATTGACCTGCTCTAATGACCTCGATCAATCAAACCAATCTCCGCTTTGTCGCCGCTCTGCAGCACCTCCACGCGAGGAATCTGCAACATGCTTGAGACCTACTCCCTCCGCGAAAAAGACCGACTGTTGCTTCTGTTCGCGACGGTGCTCGTCTTCATTCCGACAATCGTGGTCGATCACGGAGCGGGAATCCGCGAGGCCGCTCACGCGCTGAGCCTGCGTGAAATGATGAACTCGGGAAGCTGGCTGGTCCCGACCGTCGGAGGCCTCCCCTGGCTGGAGTCGCCACCGCTGACTCAGTGGTTTACTTACCCTGCCGCCAGAATCTTCGGCGCTTCGAACGTTCTGACCGCTGTTCGATTTGCCGGTCTGCTTCCGCTTTTGCTGGCGACTTTGTGGACGGCATCGTTCGCCGCATCCTGTTCGGGAAGGCGGTCGGGCATCCTCGCCGGGTTCGTGCTTCTGACGACTCTGGGTGTCGCCGAAAACGTTTGGCATGGAGGCAACATCATCTGGCTGGTCGCCGCCGGCAGCGGATTCATGAAACTGCTCGTCGGTCTCGAAAGTCGCCTTCAAGTCAGAAGCCGTCTGCCGGGCCAGTCAAGCACGGCTATCGGAAATAAGGCATTCGAATTCGCAAACGTGATGTTTGTCTTCGTGCTCCTCGGGCTGGCGACGATGATCGCCGGGCCGGTCGCGGCTCTGGTGACGATCCTCCTTCCGGCCGCCGGCCATGTCCTGCTGCGGCGTGATCTGTCTGTAAAGCTAACCAACCCCTGGATCGTCGGCTGGCTGCTGACCGCCGCAATCGCGACCGTCTGGCCGATCGCCACTTCATGGCTCGTCGCCGATTCGGCAGGCACGTGGCTGACCTCATTTCAAAGTTCACCGGACACACGATATTCCGTAGAGCAATTCTGGCAGCTCACACAGATGGGCCTTCCGTGGCTACCGCTGATGATTTTCGGTCAGTGGGCGATCCGCCACGACGCCTTCGCCGGAAGTTACTCACGAGAACGACTGCTGGCGTGCTGGAGTATCTCCGTTCCCGTCGCGGTGTTTCTGCTGACGCCGTCCAGAATGGACCTTGCACTTGCCGCCGCCGGAGCTTGGTCGGTTTCCGCCGCGATCGGAGTCGAACGGCTGGCGGTTCGCGTCTTCAATGAGTTGCCGATGCTCGAAACGCGTCACAACCGTGCGATCCTCCAGAAGTTCCTGGCGGGTTGCGCTGCAGTGCTGACGCTGTCGATCGTCTGGAGCGACCTCGGTAGCAACCTGGGCAGCGACTCGAATCAGGTCGATCACGAATTGCTGACGGAGGCTCGAGCCGTTGCCGAACAGGGACAGTCACTCTTAGTAGATATGAATCTTGGAGATCAGGCTGCCGTCATTCTGCTCGAACTGGGTGACCTGGCCACGCCGCTGGATTCGCAGAATGCTTCAGACGCGTGGGAGAATGCAGTCGTTATCTCAACGGAAAGTTTTCAGCGGCAGGCTCTCGAACAAGGATTTGCCAGCCGTATCGACGACGGTCAATCCGATCGAGGATTGATCATGGTTCGGACGGACCGATCTCCGCCGTCCGCAGCGACGCAGATTGCCTCGGAACCAGTCCGTGCAAGGTACTGACCGCCGAAACCGTTGGACAAAGTCAGATCGATACAATCCTGGCAGGACCGCTCGGAAAACCTTGTCGAACTGGTCGGTTAAGGCCATCATTCAGCCACTCGCCATCCGCACAGAGTCGGATTGCAACTTCACAGAGTGCCAAACGCCGATGCCGTTGAATCAGCAGTTCTGACAAAGACGACGCGACTCGCAAACCGACGACGATTCACGCAAAACAAAAGAAGCATCCAGGGAGACGCCGACGATGATCAGCGACACGGACGGTAACGGCGCGGCGAAGAAACCTCAGGACTTCAAGATCCGATCGTTCAAGATCGACCTCACCGCACAGGCCGTTACGCCTGAGACCGTGCAGTGTGAAGACCTGGAAGATGCTCTGGGCGGAATCGCCCGCGGATTCAAACTGCTTGAAAACTGCCCGACTGATGCGCCCTACGATCCGTCGGCCACGCTGATCCTGAACCTCGGAATTCTCAGCGGCACTGATTTCATGACCGGGCTGAGGACTTACTTCCACGGTTACTCGCCGCTGAAGTCGTCACTCAGCGGACGCCCGTCGGCGATGTGGTCAGCGGGCAGCGGCAAGTTCGGCACCAAGCTGCGGCACCTCGATGTTGACGAAGTTGTCTTTACCGGTCGTTGTGAAAAGCCAACGCTCCTGCGAATTCACCGTGACACCGAAGACGGTCCGGTTGAGTTCAGCTTCGAAGACGCGACCGACCTGGTCGGCATGCAGGTGAACCCGAAGATTCTGAAGCTTCACGAGAAGTACCCGAATGCTCACTTCGCCGTGATCGGACCTTCCGGCGAGAACTACGAAAACTGCCGTTACGCCGCGATCGCCCTTTCGACAGAAAACCAGCTCAAGTCGAAAGACAACAAGCCGCGTTTCTGTGGTCGAGGCGGCATGGGCGGCGTGATGGGTTCGAAGAATCTGATCGCCATCGTCGTCGACACCAAAGATCGCATCGGACCGAAAGCTCCGCCCGAACTGAAGGAACTCAATCAGGAAGTCGCAAAAGGCAAGGGCAGTGCCAAGTTCCGCGACAAGGACAAGTTCGGCGGTGGCGGCGGAACGTGGGCTAACTACGACGCGCTGAATCCCGTTCACGCGATGCCGGAAATGAACTTCGTTCCGACGGGAACGAAAGTCTCTCTCCCGCTTTTCCGAGACAACTGGGAACAGGGACCGTACGTTGTCAAAGACGAATCGTGCTTCCGCTGCGGCATCTCGTGCCACAAGAACGTCTACGACGAAGACGAAAACGGAAAGGCCGGAAAGTTCCGCGCGAAGCTCGACTTCGAACCGCTCAACCTGTTGTCATCAAACGTCGGAATCTTCGAACCGGACGAATGCCTGGAACTCTGCGAAGTCGTCGACCAGTACTGCATGGATTCGATTTCCGTCGGCACGACTCTCTCGTACGCGATGGAGTACAACCGCCGAAACCCCGACAAGATGATCGCCCACGGCGTCAGCTACGGTGACTACAAGACCGCCCACAAAGTCCTCGAAGAAATCGGACAGGGCAAGCTGCCGGAACTCGGTCAGGGAACGTTGCGACTCAGCAAAGAACTCGGCGCGCCCGAATACGCGATGCAGTCAAAGGGGATGGAATACGCCGCGTACCTGCCTCAGACAAACCCCGGTTACCCGTGGGCGCTGGCTGGCGGCCACATGTCGATGAAGACGTACCTGCTGCTGCTCATCGAAAAAGACACCGAGATGGACTACTGGGTCGACGCCATCACGAACCGCGGAATGTCCATCCTGCGTGACGACTTCCTCGGCGTCTGCAAGTTCAGCGGCATGTCCGACGAAAATATGGCCAAGGCGATTACGGCACTGACCGGCCTTGCCATCTCGGTCGAGGAAATTCAGAAAACGATTCGTCGAGTCTTTCTTCGAGGCTACCGACTGGAACTTCGCCAGGGCTTCACCGACGCCGACTACGCCATGCCGGACGAAGCTCACGACGAGTATCCGCAGATCCAGCTTCCGCACTTCAACTCACGAGAATTCTTCGGCGAGCTGAAGACCAAAGTCCAGTCGCGGCTCGGAGAAATGCTCGTCGAAGAAGGCCTGCCGGTTTAAGCACGGCTACTTCGCAACAGTTCAAATCACCCTATTGTGCAGCCTCGCTGGCCGGCTTTTCGTGAAGAGCAACGAAACGGGATTCTCGCGTGCGCTGGTGTAAGAATTGTGAAACCGGCCGGTCAATCTTCTTTTCATGGTTGCCCAAACTCACCGCTGGCGTCTTGTCTCGACGACGAGCTTCGCGCTGGGGTAACAGTTTTCTTAACCCGGAAGCGCAATCATGACGTCAGAACCATCAGCATCTCCTGCCGCAGCGGCGAAACCCTGGCTTAACGCTCAGGGGTCGCGTTTTTTCATGGACTGGCTGGCCGAGCAGCGGGTCAGTCTGGCGTTTACGACGTATCAGACCGGCAAGTTGTTCTTCGTTGGGCGGAAGCAGGACAACTCAATCGCCGTCTTCGAGCGAACGTTCGGGCATTGTATGGGGATGTGGGCTTCGCCAGATGCTTCGACGATCTGGTTGAGTTCGCGGTATCAGATCTGGAAATTCAGCCAGGCCCCGACTCAGGTGGTGCCTCATCAGCCGCCCGATCCTGAGAACGCTGACTCGGCGATTCCCGCCTGGGCGGACCGTGGCTACGACGTCGCTTATCTACCGCGCGTCGGCTACACGACCGGGCATCTGGACGTTCACGACATGGCCATCGACGCGGACGGCCGGCTGATCTTTGTGAACACGATGTTCGGTTGCCTGGCAACGCTCAGCGAGCAAGCCAGCTTTCAACCGTTGTGGCGGCCGTCGTTCCTGAGTGCTCTGGTTCCGGAAGACCGCTGCCACTTGAACGGCTTGGCGATGCGCGACGGACGACCGGCATTCGTCACAGTCGTGGCTGATTCTGACGTTGTGGACGGCTGGCGGGATCGGCGACACGATGGTGGCTGCGTGATCGACGTTGCTTCAAACGAGATCGTCGCCAGCGGCCTGTCCATGCCGCATTCACCTCGCTGGTACAAGGATCGGCTGTGGGTACATAACTCGGGCACGGGCGAGTTCGGCACGATTGATCTGGACACGGGAAAGTTTCAGCCCGTCGCATTCTGCCCTGGCTACCTGCGAGGCCTGGCTTTTGTCGGTGACTACGCGGTGGTCACTCTGTCGAAGCCACGGCACAGCAGTTTCCACGGACTCCCACTGGACGATCAGCTTGAGAAGCGTAAAGCCGAGCCTCAATGTGGCCTGCAGATTATCGATCTGAACACGGGCACGATCGCGCACTGGCTGCGTCTGGACGGCAGCCTGGTCACCGAGCTGTACGATTCCGCCGTACTGCCCGGCGTGAGGCAGCCGATGGCCGTCGGGTTTCAGTCCAACGAAATCGAACGCCTCATGCTGATCGACGAAGCGGGGCAGCTGTGAAAATCCACGCCACTGTGTCTGCGTGCTGATTACCGGGCGGGTTTGACCGTCAATCCCGAATTGACACCGATGAAATCTACATAGCGAGACAGATTCACGACATAGTCGCAACAATTCGATCAGATGCCTACTATTCTGGTCGGGCTCGCGAGTGAAAGAACTGGCTTGCGTTAACTAATTCTCTGACCAGCAACGCGAGTCCCCACCTGTGCTGATAGCGCCTCAACTGCGTCAATGGATCCGCTCGTCGATCTTGAAATCGAGACCCCGGCGACGGAAACCTCGAGATACGGCGAGCCGCTTTATCGCTCGGCGAAAGCTCGGTTCCCCCGAGCTGCTCGAAGACCGCACATTGCTTGCTGCGGCGCTGGTGGGTGTCGATTTTGGCGACAATTCACTGGCCCTGGCGCCGACGAACTGGGGTGTAGTTCAAGACGTAAGAGGCGGTCTCTCCGCTGCGGATTTGCTGCGCGAGGACAACACGAACACGGCAATTGATCTGACGGTCGCGACAAACAGTTTCGCGAACTCCAGCTTTGAGGGGCAAGCCAACGGTGCCACGGTCAATGCAGCGACTGTGCCCATCCACACGAACTCGCTGGCGCTGACCGACGGTTTTGTGCTCAACTTTGACCTTGCTGGAGTGATCACGGCGACCTGGTCGGATTTGACTCCGGCTGCACTCTACGAAGTCTACGTCTTCGCTCTGGAAGCGGGCGGATTCGATGCCCTGCAACATGTGGCGATCGTCGGCAGTAATACGGTCGAGTTTGATCAGAGTGTGACGATAGACGGCAACCTGCATGTTAATCGGCAGCAAGGCAGCAGTTCACGGAACCTGTCGGATGATGCCGAGTTTGTCGCGGCGGACAGCAGCGGCAACATCACGATCACTATCTCGGCAAATAACGGGGGTGACGAAATCTCCCTCGCCGCGCTGGCCATTCGAGAAGCCGAATTCAACGTGCAGCTCGATGGCGATGATCTGCTGGTCCAGGACGTCAGCGACAGTGGTGACAATAACGCCCTGACAATTACGACGACCGCCACGCATGCTGTCATCAATGACGCGAACCAGACGCTGACAACGGCTATCGCGGGAGCGACCGGCAGCGGGACGAACACCGTCACAGTGCCTCTGAGCGCGTTCAGCGGCGACATCAATGTTCTGACAGCCGACGGAAACGACTCGATCTCGACGACCACTCCGTCGCGATTGGTCGAGATTGACGCGCGGGGCACCGGCACGAAATCTCTGACGGTGAACGGTACATCCGGCGGCGAACAAATCTTCATTGAGGACAACCAGTTCAATCCACTCGGCGACACACTGACGGTTCGTGATCAGGCAGCGACGTTCCG
>JBLFXD010000184.1:0-9797 GCA_047611045.1 Planctomycetaceae bacterium
GAAGTGACTGAGCAGTTTGACTCGCGAAGCCGGGCCGGGAATTCGAACGCCGACACACAGTCCGCCTCGAAATCGGTTGGCGAGTCGGGGGATCAGTCCTTTGAGTTCGGCGGGTGGCTGGTTCGACGTGCAGACGACCGAGGTCTCGGTGCGTCGGAGTTCGTCCATCAGCGTGGCGAAAACCCGCTGTGCTGACGGGTGCCGGCAAAGATGTTGAACGTCTTCGAGGATCAACAGCTTCAGGGGAGAGTATTCGCTCGCCGGGTCAAAAGTGTTGGCTACTTTGTAGTTGCGAGTCACCTGCTCAACGAAATCAGACGACGGAACGATCTTCGCCGCATCCTCGTGCGCTTTGACCAGCAGGTCGCAGAGGTGAGATTTTCCACAACCGGACGGCCCATAAATGAGTGCCGACTCAAGCTGAAACGCGGCCGAATCGTCATCTCGACAGACTGAGTCGACCGCCGTCCATGCCAGACGATTTTCGTCCAGCACGAGAAACGGGACCGAGCCGCTACCAGCAGCACGTGATTTACGAGAGCGGCTCATGAGAAGCTCGCGAGGCGTTCAGAAAACGGAGACACATTGATTGGGTGATCAGCCGCTGGCTGGTGAAGAATGAGAGGACCGATTTCCAGACGACCGATTTCAGCATCCGGAAAAGTATGGTCAAAGACAGTTTCGCAGTCGGATAGTATCGCGACATCATCCTGCGGCGAAGCTGAAATACTGATCGTCTTCCGGCATGTCTTGCCACCGCGGTCGGACGAAGGATGATTCGGCCGCTCTCGACGTTTCCCTCGGCCACGCTTTGGTCGAGGATCAGCGGCGCGGATTTGCAATCTCCGGCCAGACCAGCTCAGATCTCCACAACACGGCGACCTGAGTTTCATGCCGTGTCTAAACTCTCCGGAGATGACTTTCGATGAACCGCCATTCCATTGCGCTACTTGCTTTGCTGACCGTGCTCGCGCCGAGTCTCACGCCCGACCGCTCAACGGCAAAGGCAGCTCCCGTTTTGGCATCCGAAGCCGCAAAGCTGATCGAACAATCCGGAATCAAAGGCGGGCTGGTCGTTCACATCGGCCTGAGCGATGGCCAACTGACCGCCGCTTTGAAAGCCAACAGCCGCTACCAGGTTCACGGAATCGACCGCGACATTGCCAAGGTCAACGCCGCTCGATCAGCCCTGCAGAAGATGGGCGTCTATGGAGAAGTCTCTGTCGGACTGCTGACCGGCGAACGGCTGCCGTACATCGAGAACCTCGTCAATTTAATGGTGATTGAGGATCGCAGCGACGTTTCGGACGCCGAGTTCCTGCGAGCCCTGACTCCGAACGGCGTCGCCTTCATTCGAAACGGTGACGACTGGAAAAAAGTCGTCAAGCCCCGCCCCAACAACATCGACGACTGGTCGCACTTCCTGCACAGCGCCAGCAACAACGCCGTCGCCCAGGACACGGCTGTCGGTCCGCCCAGGCATCTGCAATGGCTGGGCAGCCCACGCTGGTCGCGCCACCACGACCGCATGGCCAGTATGAGTGCTCTTGTCTCCGCCGGCGGCCGACTCTTCTACATCATGGACGAAGGCTCGCGAGTTTCGATTCAGCTTCCGCCCAGCTGGAAGCTCGTCGGCCGCGACGCGTTTAACGGGACGATCCTCTGGAAGCTGGACATCCCGAAATGGCACAGCCATCTGTGGCCGCTGAAAAGTGGCCCGACTCAACTGGCTCGCCGTCTGGTCGCGACCAAAGATGAGGTTTACGCGACGCTGGGTATCGACGCTCCGCTGTCCGCCATCGACGCGGAGACCGGCGAAATCCTTCGCACTTACGAAGACACTGCAGCCACCGAAGAAATTCTGCACGACAACGGGACGCTCTTCCTGACCGTTAACAAGGGCGAGTCCGATCTCGTTAAGTACGCCCCGATCAACCCGGTCACTGGCGACCAGGGCGACGTCGGCAAGAACTGGCGCTGGAACGAAAAACCCGTCATCGTGATGTCCGTCGACGCGAAGTCCGGAAAAACCAACTGGAGCCGTCAGACGCAGGTCGCTCCGCTGACTCTCACCGCCGATGCCGAACGTGTTTACCTGCACGACGGCGAAAAAGTTGTCTGCCTGAACCGAACATCCGGCGATCTGGAATGGAGCTCCGAACCCGCCGCCCGCCGCCGCACGATCACGTACAACTTCGGACCGCGACTGGTCATTCACAAAGGCGTCCTCCTTTACGCCGGCGGCGAACGGACGATGAAAGCGTTCGACGTGAAAACCGGCAACGTTCTGTGGGACGCTCCGCACGACCGCTCGGGTTATCAGTCGCCGGAAGACCTGCTCATCGTGAAGGACCTCGTCTGGTCCGCGCCGACGACCAGCGGAGGCGACTCAGGCATCTTCACCGCTCGCGATTACAAAACCGGCGAAGTGAAGATCACCTTCCCGCCCGACGTCAGCGCGTACTGGTTCCACCATCGCTGTTACATCGCCAAGGCGACTGAAAAATTCATCATGCCATCGCGGACGGGCATCGAATTTGTCGACACCGACAAAAAGAGTTGGGACATCAACCACTGGGTGCGCGGCGGCTGCCTTTACGGAGTCATGCCCTGCAACGGTCTGGTTTACGCCCCGCCTCACAACTGCGCGTGTTATCCGGAGGCCAAACTTTACGGCTTCAACGCGCTCGCTCCGGCAACCGTCTCGCGCGAGCCACCAAAAGACGTTCCTGAAGACACCCGCCTCGTCAAAGGTCCGGCCTTCGGAGACGCGATCAAGACTTCATCAGTCGTCGATGACTGGCCAACCTTCCGCCACGATCAGGCTCGCAGCGGAACATCGTCCGCTGACATCCCCACCGAACTCTCCAGGAAATGGACGACCGATATTGGCGGGCGTTTATCGGCCGTCACCGTGGCAGAAGGAAAACTCTTCGTCGCACAGATCGACGAGCACCGAGTCTACGCTCTCAACGCGGCCACCGGTAAGAAAGCCTGGGAATTCACCGCCGGCAGCCGAGTCGACTCGCCCCCAACCATCGAAGACGGGCGAGCGTACTTCGGAGCCAACGACGGCTGGATCTACTGCCTCCGCGCGACCGACGGAGAACTCGTCTGGCGCTACCTGGCCGCTCCCGAAGACCGCCGACTGATGGCTTTCGAACAACTGGAGTCCGTCTGGCCAGTCCACGGCAGCGTGCTCGTGCAAAACGGTTTTGTCTTCGGAGTCGCTGGCCGATCAAACTTCCTCGACGGCGGCCTACGGTTCCTGAAACTCGACGCTCGAACCGGCAGCATGGTCGCCGAATCGATCATCGACGAGATCGATCCCGAAACCGGCAAGAACCTGCAGATGCGTCACGAAACGCTGCAGATGCCCGTCGGCCTTCCAGACATTCTCTCCAGCGACGGCGAAAACGTTTACATGAAATCGCAGCGGCTCGATCAGGAAGGCAAGCGGTACGACATCGGACCAAACTCGGGCGACTTCGCTGGACAGGCATCGGTCCACGCCGGCAAACACGCTCACCTGTTCGCTCCGATGGGCTTCCTGGACGACACCTGGTTTCACCGCTCCTACTGGGTCTATGGCAAGAGCTTTGCCGGCGGCCACGCGGGCTATTACCAGGCGGGCAAGTTCGCTCCGTCCGGACGGATCCTCGTCTTCGACGAAGACAACGTTTACGGCTTCGGCCGCAAACCCGATCACCTGCGCTGGACGACGGTCCTCGAACACCAACTTTTCTCGGCACCTCGCGAAGCACCGGTCGTTCCCGAATCTGCCAAAACAATGCGACGAGGGAAAGCCAGCAGCGCCGCAATGGTTCGCGTTCCCCTGTCTAAGAAGATTGACCCAACCAACAAATCAGTCTTCGTCGAAGCCTGGACCAACGTCGAAAAACCTCAGGGCGTCGTCGTGGCACACGGCGGCCCGTTGAATGGGTATTCACTCTTTATTCAGAAAGGCCGACCGCAATTCGCCGCTCGGATCAACGAGAAGCTGGTTCAGGTTTCGAGCAAAGAATCCGTCGTCGGCAAATGGGCGAAACTCGCCGGAGCAATCACCAGCGACGGGAAGATCGTCCTTTACGTCAATGGCTCGATGGTCTCTTCCGCAAAGGTTGAAGGTCTCATCCCGAAAGCTCCTGCTCAGTCCATCGAAATCGGAGCGGACGACGGCAGCGCGGTCGGCAACTATCAGTCTCCGCACGGCATCACCGCCGTCATCGACGACGTGAAGGTGATTCACGGATCGTTCACGGCAGCCGACGTCGAAGAACACATCGAGTCTCCAGAAGCCCTCACCGGCAAAGCCGTCTTCGCCAGTTCGTTCACCAGCGGAAAAGCGACGGACGATTCCGGCCTGGGCAATGACGGATCGATCGTGGCAGCGACCGCGGTCGTTGGTCGTTCCGGCAAAGCGTTGCACTTCGCTGGTCGTTCGAACGCTGGTGGAAAATCATCCGGTTCATTCGTCGAACCTCACTGGACGAAGGACGCACCTTTGTTCGTCCGAGCGATGGTAAAAGCCGGATCCAACCTGTTCATCGTCGGCCCACCGGACATCGTCGATGAAGCGGAAACCTTCGAGAAACTGAAGAACCGCGACGTGACAGTCGATGCCGTGCTCGCCAAACAGGACGCCTTGCTGAACGGTTCAGAAGGCTCACTCCTGCGAGCGGTCTCAGCCAAAGACGGCTCGACCATTTCGAGCATGCAGCTCGAAGCACTCCCCATCTGGGACGGCATGGCAGCCGCCCGAGGCCAGCTCTTCCTGTCCACTCAGGACGGCACCGTCATCTGCCTCGGCAAGTAGTCGGACAAAGCCACATTGCACTTTAGATGTCACCTCTCCCCCTTGGGGGAGAGGTCGCGGTCTCAGCCGCGGGTGAGGGGGATTTTGCGTACGACTCTTACTCGAATGGCAGCATTCTTCTGAATCGAAAACCCTCACCCGGCCCTGAGAGGCCGACCTCTCCCGCAAGCGGGAGAGGTGATGGTTCTCGGAAAGTGACGCCGACCAGGTAGACAATCTTTTGCAAAAGGTGAACGCCAGCCTGATCAAGCAGGTCCGACATCCTGAAACAAGGTTTTAATTCATTCGATATTCAGCTTGACTGATTTGCTTCTCGGCCTAAACTCCGAACGAATTAAAAGTTCGCACGCTAACCTTCGGAGTTTCGCAACATGGCTCGCCCACCTTCAGAGCATCCGACTGAACTGGAACTCGCGATTCTGAAAGTGTTGTGGCAGAAGTCGCCGCAGACGGTGCAGGACGTTCGCGACGAGCTTGCTGCGGCCGGTCGCGAACTCACACACAGCTCGGTCATCACCATGATGAATATCATGGTCCGCAAGCAGTATCTCAAACGCGAAAAGGCCGGGCGGGCGTTCGAGTTCACGCCGCTCATCGAGCAACAGAGCGTCGGGCGTCGCATGCTCGGCGACATTGTCGACCGCGTATTCGATGGCTCTGCGAGTGCCGTGATGCTCGAACTGTTTGAAGCGTCCGATGTTGATTCAGAAGAACTGGCTGCCATCCGCAAGGTCATCTCGCGAAAGGCTCGCGAGCTGAATCAGTAGTTCCGCAAAGGTTTGACCGTACGAGATTTGTAGGGTGGGCACCGCCCACCAGAATGATTCGAGACTGGTGGGCAGTGCCCACCCTACAGAAAACGTTTGGCGCTGAACGAGTTACGTTTTAGTCGTCCGAATTCTGGAGATACTTTCATGATGGCATCTGCATTTTCGCAACTCACCGACACCGCAACCTCAATCGCGTGGCAACTGACGCTGTCGCTCTTGCACGTTCTTTGGTTCGGAACGGCGATCATCGTTTTCGCAGCGATCGTGAATCTCGCTCTTGCTCAGCGAAGGTCCACAGCGAAACAGACCGTCGACGAGTCGCGGAGTGCCCGAGTCCGTCACTGGGTAAACATGGTGGCGCTGCTGATGGTTGGTGCGGCACTCCCATTTACTTTCGCCGTTGTTCGAAGCTCAGAATCCGCAGCCGCTCAGCGGGACAACGACAACACGCCGGTCGTGGATGAGAGAACGCTGACCGATGCGACCGTCATTGTGACGAACATGGAGAAGGTGTCACATCAGCTGTTGCCTTCCGAATCCCGAGACGATGTGACCAGTTCGACGGCTTTGACGGAGAATTCTGCAGAAGCAAAACAGTCGATTCTGGCCATTGTTTCAGGTCGAGCCCGAATCGCGGCACCCTTTGTTGCTTGTATTTATCTGGCGGGCGTGCTGCTGATGTTCGTCCGTCTGGCCGCTGCGATCTGCGGCGGTCAACGGCTGACTTCGCTGGGGCAACCCGTTGTTGAGCGGTCAGTCCTCGATGTCCTGGCGGCGCAGGCCGAACGGCTGGCTCTGAAAACCGCTCCGGCTGTTGCGTATTGCGAACGCGTGGCGGTGCCGGTTGTCGTCGGGGTACTGAAACCCGTGATTCTGCTCTGCTGCCGGCGGCGATGATGTCGGGGCTTTCTGCTCAGGAACTGGCCTCGGTTCTTGCACATGAACTGGCTCATGTAAAACGGTTTGATCATGTCCTGATCGTCGTTCAGCGGTTTCTGGAAGCGCTGCTGTTCTTCCATCCGGCCGTTTGGTGGCTGAGTCGCCGGATCAATGACTCAAGGGAGCACGCGTGTGACGACCTCGTTATTCAGTGTGGAGCCGACCGACTGGATTACGCACGTTCTTTGCTGCGCGTTGACGAGCTTCGAGTTGGCGACGACGCTCGCGCCGGACAGCTCGCTCAATTGGCAGTCGATGGTGGGGACCCGTCGAAACTGCGGCAGCGCATCGAGCGAATCGTTCAGAGTGGCGACGAACCCGGCGTTCGACTCAACCAAAGCCGCGCGACGTTTGCTTTCTTCGTGACGGCCCTGGCGATTGCCATCTCGATCGTCCCGGTTATCCCGAACGTTTCCGAGACGCCAGCCGACGCGGCCGCAGCGCCAATTGATCAAGCGCCGAGTCAGCCATCTGAAGATTCACCCGCCGACGTCGCGTCGAAAAAACGGTCAGCCATTGAGCGTAAGCTGGCTAAGAAAGTGGAGCTGCACGTTGAGAAAATGCCGTTGATTGCCGTTCTCGACGCCGTCGAAAAACTGAGCAGCGTGCCAGTGACGGTTGACCTGGGCGACTTTCAGATGCGAGGCGTCGATCCTCAAGGGCCGATCACGGTCGACGTTAAAGATGTCTCCGTAGAGGCACTTTTCGATCTGGTCGTCCAGCAGGCACATCTTACTTATGAAGTGCAGGCAGACGGGGTCCTCATTCCCGCAGACACCCCGGCACTGGAGTTCCGCATTGTTCCCGAACTGCCAGATTCAAATGGTCAGATTCGCGTGCCGGAGAACTGGAACGCACTCCAGTATCGAGACGGAACGATCAAGGGAATGGGACCTGCCAAAGACAAAGGCTTCGCCTGGTTCCCACTCCAGAAACAGAAGAAGAAGCATGGTCCCATTGTCGTCCCTGTTTCCGGAATGAATGGCAGTATCAACGTGGGGCTTTTGAGTGACGCCGCCGAACATGTTCTTACCGCTGATGGGTCATGGCATGTTTCAGAAGTCGATATTCAAGATGACGACTTCGGGCACCGGAACCTCCGAGTGAAACTCGATCCACTCGGCGGCTTGCACATGCAGCGTCTTTCGAAGGCGTCCCTTGGTCAGAAAATGGCGACCATCGTCAACGGTGTCGTCATTTCCGCACCGACTGTACGAAGCGAGATCGGTCGAGAGTTCACCCTCACCGGCAGCTTTTCGGACGACGAATGGGCAATGATTGTCGACAGCATTCGCGGTGCGATGATGCCGCCTGGCAAAGAGCTAACTTACAAGTGCGACGTCACCGACGAGAAAACCGGAGAGCCGATTGCCGGTGCCGAAGTCTTGTGGCGAGTTCGAAAGTCACCTTATAAGAATAGCGAAGCTCCAATCTTTGAGCAGCGATTTACCACCGATCGACAAGGCCGATACACGGTCGCTTTTCCTCGCGAAGCCTTTGAGTTTGCTCAGTCGACAATCGAGTTCGAAGTTCAGCACCCGGACTACCTTCCGAAGAAGAATGTCGGAACCCGGTTGACGTTGCCCGACGCTCCGAAGCCGAGCTGGTCGGATCTGCGACACCTGAAAATTCTGCGCGGCGTGCCGGTGACGGGACGGTTTATCAATCCGGACGGCAGTCCGGCCGCGAACCTGGCATTGATGGTTTCTCGCAGCCGCGATGCTCCTGGAGCCGGCTTTCGCGGAGACGTCATTGGTCGGACCGACAAAGACGGGCGATACCGAATCGCCACCACCGGCAGCTGGCCGAAGCGGCTGCACTGGTTTCCGGAAAACTTTGTCAGCGACTCGGTAGCTTTGAAGAAGACGACGGACAGCCCTGAACCGATCACTTTTGGCGATCAGGGCACGATCCGCCTGAAGAATGGACCGCGTCTGACTGGCCGAGTTGTTGATCAAGACGGAAAGCCGTTGGCCGGTGTGTTCGTCGAGGCGTTTACGGGAACGACGGTGCCGGTGCTTTATGCCGAGAGCGATGCAAACGGAAACTTCGCGTTCACGCCGTCACCTCCGGGCGAATATCGCGTCTCGACGACAGACGGGTTTATTGATCCGCTGACCGAGAATTACCGAGGCCAGACACTCAGAAGGCCATTTACCCGAGAGACTGTCAAACTGCCAAAGTCCGGCAAGGCGAAACCGATCGTCATTAAACAGGCACCGTCTAATGCGGTCACGATTAGAGCGTACGACGAAGACGGCCGCCCGGCGATCAACAAACAGTTCTGGACCGGCGTCGAGCCCTACCGCGACGCCACCAGCGAACCCATCGACGGCGAACCGGGCAGTTATCGACTGTGGGTTCGCCGAGGTCGATCAGGCGCTGTCACGACTCACCTGCCATCCGAAAGTGCCACTTGGTGGCAGCGAAATCCCAGTGCGGGTATCGCGCCAGGAGCCGATCTTTATCTCGGCAAAGTCAAACAGAACGGCGACGAAATTGCCGTATCCTTTCAGCAAAGCGGAATCATTCGACTCGTCGTGAAAGCTGGAGACAAGGTCGTTCCCTGGGACGCTCGCAGTTTGAGTGTGAACTACGCGCGGGCGGCAGAGTTTGCGAAGCTCGGCGTTCGTCATCCAGGATTTGTGATCACCGTTCCGAAGCAAGGCCCCGAGCACATGATTCAGCGCGTCGCTCCCGGCGAAGACGTCATCATCGACGTCGGAGTAAAGGGCGAACTTCGAAAGAAGCAAACGGTCCGCGTTGGATCCGGCGAGACGAAGACAATCACGATCGACCTTGCCGAGGCAACCGATTGAGCTGCTACATCGAAAGTGTCACGTTTCTGGTACCGGATTCCGGCAAGGTCGAGCCGCTCGAAATCAAGCTGCGAGACGCCTTCGCGAAGGCCGAGTGACAGCCTGGCTCAGTCAGGCGCGAGTAGGGTGTGACAAGCGGAGCAATTCGGGTTGCGGTGTGCCGGCGCGGGCGACCGTTGGAGTGCGTCGCCGTCATGATTGCTCACAGTTCTCCACGCGGGCACACCGTGATTAACAGTCAGCCAGATGGTCACACCCTACGGTCGAAGAACCGCTGCATTCCTCAGCGATGACCGAATTCAAGGATCTGGGGCAGCTGAGCGAGGTCAAGGTTCCCTCCCGAGAGAACTCCCACGACTTTCTTTCCTGCGAAGCTCGATCGCTCTTTCCAGGCAGCGGCGAGTGTCGCTGCTCCCGCTCCTTCGGCGAGATTGTGAGTGTGCTCGAGCAGCC
>JBLFXD010000185.1:0-9763 GCA_047611045.1 Planctomycetaceae bacterium
CGGGATCGCAATTCACAAGATGAAGAGGACGGCAATTGGCATATCGTTGTTGAACAATTACTTCGTAATGCCAAAGAACTTACTGAAGCAGGCCCACTTTCAATTGATGTCGAAGCTGGATTCTCTCCATTCTATTGGGGAGAGGGGATTTCCGACCAAACCACAGAATTTCTTGATGCGATGAGGGATGGACGCCCATTTTTCAGAGGGGATGTTGACACTTTCAACGCATACTACTTCTGGGCCACTGCTGAGGAAGTCGCGGCTGTCAAAACTAATCTTGAGCAGTTTGACGAGACAGAACTTGGTGTCGGTGGTTCAGAAATTCACGCACAATTCATGGAGATGCTCAGTGCGTGCGGTGACTCTGGATTACTATTGACTGCTGAACGCTTTAAGGTTTCAGACGAGTTGCGACAAGGTGAGAGTGCTCCTCTCTGGTCGTGGTCAGACCGCCTCTTGCCAATCGCATACAAGAGTGAAATAGCTGACCTGAATGAGTCACCACACCGACAAGGAGGTCCAACTCGTCACGATGGAGCAAAATGTCCCAAGTGTCGCCAAATGCTGAAACTTTGCTGGGAGATTGATCTCAATGAGATTCAAGGGTGTGCGGAAATTCTGCGAGGAATCTCACCCGCAACGCGACTGCCTCTGTATTTGTGTATGCAATGTCTAGTGGCTTCGTACCGGACCGTGAGTGATTGCGCAATTCAACCATTCTGGAACGGTGGACTTGACTATACGACTGATGATGAGTCTCCATTCTTTGAGATCGACGTTGAGATTCCGGAACAAGGGCTTTTGCTTTCAAAACTTTCTTCAAATGTTGATGGGTTGATTCAGTTGGCGAGCGAGGTTGGGATTTCCAATCTTGACGACGCTGGAAGGGAGACGCTGGAAGCAACTTTTGGAAAGAAGATTGACCGACTCAGCGAGATCAGCACCTTCGGTGGCGCTATACCAGCTGTTCAGGGGCAGGAATGCCTTCCCACGGTCTGCCCGAACGAGAGATGTCCAGCATCGCGCCATGGCCGCACTGATGGCTGGAGATTTCGCCCCTTCGTGTTCATTGACCACGAGCAGATTAAAGAGTTCAAGTGGCAGATATCAGTTCGGTATTACATCTGCAGCGTCTGCTTCGCAATTTGTGGTCATTATGAGTGCTCGTAGGACGGACAGATTACCGCTCAAGGTGACATGGGGCTTCGGACTTGCAGCCGCTGCAGATCTGTTTGCGATTACCTGCGCGGTTTACTGCTGTAGCCTTGCCAGACCCACTCGATGGCGTGGGGCAGAAACTGATCCTTGGCGTTACGCACGCCGTGGCCGGAGTTCTGGCAGAACAGATACTGGTAGGGATAGCCCTTGGCCTTGAGCACTTTGGCCATGCGATGGTTGGCCTCGACCCAGTCGTGCATGCCGTCGCGCATGACGTTCGGATTGAAATTGTCCCGGTCGCCGACTGCCAGAAAAATACGGAGTGGCTTCTTCGGACTCTCCGGAATCAGCTTGTCATGAAAGTCCCATGCCCCTCCGGGAGTCTCAGGATTGAACGGCCATTGCTGATTCACGAAGGTGCCCGACGTTGTCAGCACGCGGTGATAAAGATCCGTGCGGTACCAGGCCATGGCCAGCGCCGCCGATCCTCCGGAGCTGCTACCCATCGCCGCTCGACCATCGGGATCATTCGTCAGCTGCAAGTCACAGTTCTTCTCGACGCGCGGCAGAACTTCAGTTTCGATGTATTCAGCATAGAGTCCCGACATCGTGTCGTACTCTTTGCCTCGCTCGTGTCCCTGAGCATCGCCGCCGCCATTGGCAATCATGACGACGATCATCGCGGGGACTCGCTTCTGAGCGATCAGGTTGTCGAGGATCCTCGGGACCGACATGTTCGGCTTCCCCTTGGGGCCGTCGTGAATGACCATGAACGGAGCTTCGCTGCCCGGCTTATATTGAGCTGGTATGTAAACGGTGATCTGCCGCGTGTAGTCAATCTCGTGCGTGTTGACGATCAGCGTCTTCGGGTTCTTCGGATCGACCGTGCCGAAAACCTTCCGAGCAATCCCCGGATTGAGGAGTTTAGTTTCCTTCGAATCGATGCTGAATTGCTGAATCTTCCCCTGCGGAACACCGTCAACCACCGTGTTCTCAGACGCGGACGAGTACTCAGGCCCGATGAGAAAATCGCCGTCCACATCGAGCGGCGGATTCAAACCGGGCTTCGCATCCAACCGGACGAACTTCGGCGCCCCCGGACCATCAAACTTCCGAGTCGGCGGCGGAGTCCGTTTTCGCTGTGCATAACATGCTGAATCGATTGCCAGAATCGAGAAGGCAAAAAGTAACGTGAAAACCGTGATCCGCTGTTTAGACATGAAACATCCTCGTTGATTCAAGAAGTAGATTCTGACCCAGCCAGTTCGAGTACGGAGTCATGATCGTCACTCGAATGTCGGGAAGCAATCCGACGCTTGCCGAATCGACTCTGGCATCCAATCGACGACTCGGGACCGGAGCTTTTTCAATCAGTGATCGGAGCAACCATTGGCTTCGAGATCGCATTAGCAGGCATCTGGCTTCGCCGCCGAACGAAGAAGTAAAGTAGGGCCGGTGTTGTCATCTACCGGTCTCTTTTCGTTTCAGAAATATCCGGTTCAGTCGCATCAGCTCCGTTCCGTGTGCCGTGACGACTTCAGCTTTCAGCGTCGCCGGACCTTTGGTCAACGCGAGCCGGCCAATGGCAATTCGCTCAAAGACGTCGGCGGTTGGTGTGGGATTCGGTGAGCATTCAATTGACTCGTCGCCGACAGAAATCCGCAGCGTGCCGCCACCGCGGACTGATCGACCGTAACTCAGAGTGACGTCGTACTCACCGTCGCTCAGCACGTCGAGATTCCACATTGCGTGCTCGCCACGTTCCTTCCAGCCTTCGATGGTGTCCCAGTCGTAGCCGCGGAAGACGTATTCGATATTGTTGCCGTGCCACTTTGCCCAACTCGGCTGGATCTCCAGCAGCGTTTCGTCCGGATGTCCGACCGGAATTGGCACCGGCTGGTAAGTCACCCCGTTCGTCACGTCGTTAAACCAGCGTAAGAACTCTTTTCGCAAGCGTGCTGCAATTTCGGGATGCTGCTTTATCAGGTTCTCCTTTTCACCGAGATCGGTTTGAATGTCGAAGAGTTGCCAGTCCGCGGAGGTCGGCTTCTTTGAGCTCACGGCGGATGTGGCCGACACGCGCATCGCCGCTCCTGTACGACGCACCTGGCAAGCCAGTTTCCACCGCTGATCGGAGACGGCCCAGCGATAATCGGAATTCGGAAAGAAGCGGTCCCACGCGTGGTAGACGTATTCATGATGCTTTTGACCCTGGCCCGCCTTCAGCAGCGGCACCAGGCTTTTCCCGTCGATCACGCGATCGTTCGGGAGCGAAACACCAGCCAACTCGCAGAACGTCGGAAAGAGATCCACGTGCGAACATTGAGCCTCGACCTGGCCACCGGCAGGAAAATGTCCCGGCCAGCGAACGAGCAGCGGCACGCGCACGCCGCCTTCAAAGATAGACCCCTTGTTCGAACGAAGCCCGGCTTTGAAATGTTTACTCACACCGCCGTTGTCCGTCATAAACAGCACGACGGTGTCGTCGCTTAGCTTCAACTCGTCGAGCCTCTTCAGCAAACGCCCGACGTTCTGATCGATCAGGTCGATCATCGCGTAGATTTGCGCTTCGTGAAGATTCAGGCCGCGCGCGAGGTACTTGCCGATCAGCTCGTCTCCGCGCGCCTGTCCGTCGTGACTCGTCCCCACGACGTGCGGAGAATGCGGAGCATTGAACGGGACGTAACAGAACCACGGCTCATCACCACTCGATTCAATAAACTCGATCGCGGCGTCGGTAAAGAGATCGGTGACGTAACGCCGAGCCTCAACGGGTTTACCATTGTGAACGATCTGGTCTGGGTAGTCGTACTCGTCGATGTGCCCGTGGTAGTGCCCGAGGAATTCGTCGAAACCTCGATTGTGAGGTTGGTACGGGGCGTACTTTCCGAGATGCCACTTGCCGAAACACCCCGTTCGGTAGCCGGCCTGCTTCAGCATCTGGGCGATCGTCACTTCGTTGATCCCCAGCGTGTCGCCGCCGAATCGAGTGTTGTAAAGGCCGGTTCGAAAGCAGTACCGACCGGTCATCAGGCCGGCTCGTGTCGGAGCACAGACCGGCGCCGCGTAGAACCGAGTAAAGTCGACGCCTTCCCGCGAGAATTGGTCAAGCACGGGCGTATCAATGTCTTTGTTGCCGCGCAGACCAAGATCCCACCAACCCTGATCGTCGGTGAGAACGAACAGAATGTTTGGCTTGTCTGCGGCTGTTGAATGCGATGCCCAAAACATCGTGACAAACAGAACCAGGGCGATGCGTTGTTTCATGTGATTGTTCTCAACTTAATTTTCGGTTCTCTCCTGCCACGCTTCCCAGTCGCGAGCCATCGTGGTCACGCGTTCGGGCAACTTCGCGGCCAGGTTGTTGGTTTCGCTCCGGTCGGCCTTGAGATCGTACAGTTCCCACGTCTTTTCGCTGGCTCCCCACACAAGCTTCCAGTCGCCCTGCCGGATCGCGCGATTGCCGAACAGTTCCCAACTCAATGACTCATGCCCGTCGCGTTTCTGCCCGCGAAAAACCGGTAAGAGACTCTTGCCCTCGACCGGGAGGATCTCGTGTCCGTTGAACTCGCGCGGATACTTACTTTCCGCCAGTTCGAGCAGTGTTGGCATGAAGTCGATGATGTGGCCGACCTGGTGCGTGATCGAATCTCGTACGACCTTGCCCGGCCAGCGGACGATCATCGGAGTGGCGATGCCGCCTTCGTAACACCACGTCTTGAACTGACGGAACGGTGCGTTCTGTGCCCAGCCCCAGCCCTTGCCGACGAACTCGTAGCCCCGCCCGTCGCCGACCGGGATATCGTTGTTGTATTTTAGAAAGCCCGCTTCCTGCCCAGGCCTGCTGGCTGGCCACGACGCACAGCCTCCGTTGTCCGACAGGAAGATCACCACGGTGTTGTCCGCGACTCCGGCTTCGTCGAGTGATGCGAGCACGCGTCCAATACCGCGATCCATCCGGTCTACCATTGCGGCGTAAGTTTCCATGCGAGCTTCCTCGCGTTCTCGTTCGGCGACCGGAAGCTCTTTCCAATTGGGAACGTCGTAGTCGTAGCGGTAGTCGCCTTTTTTGTCTTCTTCGGCCGAGAGCTTCGGCAACGAGGGAAACAACCCCGATTCAGCCTGTCGTTTGTGTCGACGTTCGCGCATTGCGAGATAGCCGTCCGAGTACTTTCCGCGATAACGCTCGATATCTTCTTCAAACGCGTGCAGCGGAAAGTGAGGGGCGGTGTAGCACAAATGGGCGAAGAACGGCTTGTCGCCTTGCGCGAAACGTTTGATCGTGGAGGCCGCGTGTTCCGAAAACGCGTCGGTTGTGTAGTAGCCTTCGGGGAATTTGGTAATCCGTTCGTCATTGTGAGCGAACGGCCGGTGCCGACCGCCGTTGTAGAACACCGGATCGGGCGTCGCCGGATTGAAGAAATTGCAGCATCCGTCTAACACGCCGTAGTACTCATCGAAGCCGCGGTCGATCGGCCTGAGCGGCGGTTCGCTTCCCAGGTGCCACTTGCCAGTGAGCGACGTGGCATAGCCGGCTCGCCGCATGGCCTCACCCAGCGTGATCATGTTCGTCCGCAATCGAGGCTTCTTCGCCTGTCGAGGATACAATCCTGTCAGCAGTGCCGACCGGGTCGTGACGCACACCGCACAATTATAGAATTGCGTAAATCGCATCCCGTCCTCGGCAAGTCGGTCAAGGTTTGGCGTCTGAGTCTCGCCGCCGTAGCAGCCGATATCGGAATAGCCCAGATCGTCGCACAAAATCAGCAGCACGTTGGGCCGTTGATCGGCAGACGACTCAGCGGCCGGACTGACAAGACACAACACCGTCAAGACGGCCGTTGAAACTAGTCGCGAGGTAATCATAGCCAGTGTTTCCCAATGCCTGTTTCCGTCGTCTAATTCGCGGTGACTCCGCTCGGCTCGCGGACACAGTGACTCCGAGCACCGCTTGACTCGCTACTTTTCCTGTTTGGGGAACGGTCTCAAGCCGAGCAGCATTTCGGCCCTCTCTGTCAGCGGTCTGGCGGCGAGGATTTTGTCGGTGTACTCGGCGAGGTTGCTGACCACGACGTCGTAGACAGCCTGTCGATCCTGGCTGGTGTCAACTTCGACGCATCTGTCTTTGCTTTTGAAGAGGTCAACGATCGGCAGAGTCTCAGCCTTGAACGTGTCGAATCTCAGCTTCACGCTCTCGACGTTGTCGTCACTTCTGCCGGTGTACTTCGCCCGGCCCATGATGCGTTTTTCAAGCACCTCGTAAGGGCACTCGAAGTAGAGCATTCTGGGGAGCTCGGTGGCCTGACCGAAAATCTCGTTCCACGCTTCCAGGTTAGACACCGACCGAGGGAACCCGTCGAGCAGGAAGTTGTTCCGCCCCGTCGTTCTGGTCACGGTCTCCATCGCGTTGCTGAGCAAGGTCACGACGATTTCGTTGGGGACCAGCTTTCCGGCCGTGATGAACTCTTCGATGGTTGCGGCGGACGGGCCTCCCGCCTCACGCTCGGCGCGAAGGAGATCACCCGTCGATAAGTGAGTCCAGCCGAGTTGAGATTCAGCCAGCTCACACATCGTTCCTTTACCGGAACCCGGCCCTCCGATCACGAATACGACGTTGGGAGCAGGGCAGGGCAGTCTCGGGTCGTAGTGGTGGAGCACGACTTTCGGTGCGGGCGCGACTCCTTTTTTGTAGACGTGCCACTCTTTGTCAGTGGGTGGTATCTCAACGTCGAACGTCGCGTCGTACGCGAGGTGCCCGTCGAGACGGCAGATTCTCCAGGACTTGTAGCTGTTCGAGTAGGACAGCGCCGGGCTTCTGGCAGACTTACCGTCGGCACGATCCCACGCCATTCGGCCATTCCAGTAGCCGAGGCTTGAAACGGTTCCCGATTCAGATTCGGCCGGCGGAGCCATTGAAGGAACGAAGAGGCCGTCAACTTCTGGAAGACCGGCTCCAGACACCTCAATGAAGAAAGTGTTGGGGGTGAGCTCGTTTGATTCGGCCATGATATTTTCCGTGAAAATTAGTTGAATTCGTGAGAGAAAGCGTACACCGACGACCGCAGGCACACTCAGCACGATAGCGTTTCGGGTTCCGACAACCACCCTCGGCACCACGCGGCCGGAGGCGACGACGATCGAAATCAAACCGGACCGGCAAGAACAATCAGGTCTCCGAACGCTCGCCCTTGATATTTACTCCTGGTTCTGAAACTCTGACCTTCGACGGTGGGTAAGCGGCTATCAGGCTGGCTGCGATCGTTAGTGATCCGAGCGTTCCGTGAATTCGGAAATAGATGGAAAAACCATGAATCGACATCTGATGGCTACGGCGTTCCTTTGCGGCCTGCTCGCCTCCGCTCTGGCCCAAACAAACGCGTACGCCCAGCCTGATCTGGACGCAGACAAGAGGACCGCGGTCGAACTGTTGCCCGCTTCCTGTCTGGCCGTTGTCGAGATGCAGCACCCCGATCAGTTGCTGACAACCCTCACCGAACACCGAGTCTGGCGGGAGATCCAGCAGCGGCCGGAATACACGGCGGCGATTTCGAACCCCGGCTACATGATGTTTCTGGGAATTCGCACTCACATCGAAACTCAAATCGGCATGAAGTGGCGGGAAGCGTATGACACGCTGCTCGGAGGCGGCATCACGGTCGCGTTTCATCCGGAAACCGAAGGGCTCGTCGCTCTGGTCCGGTCAACCGACGCCGCAAAGCTTCAGAGTACGGCGAAAACGCTGATCGAACTCGGACGAGCAGACGCACGTTCCAAAGGCAACGAGCCACTGCCGGAAGACGAGTATCGCGACATCAAGATCTACGGCAAAGAGGACGCTCGATTTGCGATCGCCGGTCCGTGGCTGGTCATGACCAACAAAGACGACCTTGGCAAGAAGATTCTCGACAGCCTGCTGGATGGTCCTCGAGCGTCGATCAAGGACAACGAAAAGTTCGCGGCAGCTCGCAAGTCCATAAGCGGCGAGCCAACGATCTGGAGCTGGGTTGATCTGGGAACCGTCAGAGACTCTGGCCTGGCAACAGCCCTCGACAAGAATCAGACCGAGAACCCAATCGCCGAACTCCTGGTCGGCGGAGTGCTGACCAACCTGCGGCAAACTCCGTACGTCACCGCGTCGCTCTACGTCACCGGCGACTCAACGCGACTGCAGTTCGCGGCTCCGCATGAAAACGAATGGGTCGAAGAATTCCGCGAGTACTGGTTCGGCCCCGACGGCCAGGGTGCTGCCGACGCACCGCTCGAAACCGAATCGACGATCCTATCAATCAGCACCTATCGCAAGGTCTCGGAAATGTGGCTCCGAGCCGGTGACCTGTTTGACGAACGGATGAATGACGAACTCGCCAAGGCCGACGCCAACCTCACGACTTTCTTCGCCGGCAAAGACTTTGGCGAAGACGTGCTTGGATCGTTCGGCCCTGCGATGCAGGTTCTCGTCAATCGGCAGAGCTTCGAAGACGTGCTGCCGAAGCCGGCTTTGCGTTTGCCATCCTTCGCGCTGGCCGGTCATCTTGAGAATGCCAAAGAGTCGCAGACTGAACTGCGACGGACGTTTCAAAGCATGGTTGGATTCCTGAACGTCATCGGTGCCATGCAGGGAAATCCGCAGCTCGATCAGGACATCGACATTTACCGCGACAACAAGATCTACACCGCTTCGTTCATTCCCGAGCCTGACGAAAAGGATTCCGAGCGAGCGAGAATCCAGTTCAACTTTTCACCGTCGCTGGCCTTCGCCAAGGATCGATTCTTCATCGCCAGCACAAAGCAAATGGCTAAAGAACTTGTGGACGCGGCGCAAAATGAACAAACGACTCGCGGAGAATCATCGAACACGGCCATCAAGCTCAACGCGAAGGCACTGGGCGAAGCACTCGCCGACAACCGCGACCAGCTCGTCGCGCAGAATATGATTAAGAAGGGTCAGACTCGCAAAGAGTCTGCCAACGAAATCGGCCTTCTTCTGGAAGTGCTGGGCCTCTTTGAAGGAATGTCCTTCGACGTGAAGACGACCGGCGGCGAGTTGAAACTGGAACTGGCTATTCAAACGAAGAATTAAGAGCGAGACATGCCGCAGGACATCGCCTCCATCGATCCCGAATGGGCATGGTCGCCCTTTGCACCATCGGCCGAGCAACCGTGGAACCGGCGTCTGGCAGCGCACCTCTGCCGCCGAGCGGGATACGGAGCGACTTCGCAGGAACTCGACGAACTCGTGAAGCGATCTCCGTCGGAGATCGCGCACAGCTTCGTTGAAAACGCCAAAGCAGCTTCGCAACGCGATCCCGAGACCGACGCACTGGCAACGGCGATGCTGGCCACCGGGAACGCGCGCAACCTTGCGGCCTGGTGGCTGTATCGGATGCTGAACTCTCCGTGGAGCGGCGACGAAGCCTCGACAACGAACCCCTTGCTCGAAAAGTTGACGTTGTTCTGGCACGGCCACTTCGCGACCGGTGCCGAAAAAGTCGACGATGTTGAGATGATGTTTGCTCAGAATCGATTGCTGCGTCGACACGCTCTCGGCGACTTTGGGGCGATGGCTCAGGAAATCTCGCGCGACCCGGCGATGCTGATTTAC